>NZ_JBFHFD010000308.1:0-9671 GCF_041583735.1 Novipirellula sp. | reverse complement strand
TGGCGAAAGGAATGGTCCAAATCATCAAATACCACGCCCGTAATCGCAGCCAGGACGCGGCGATCGCCAAGATGTTCGACAATGGGACGCCGCCGAATGCGAATCCGTCCGCGTTTGTGGGGCTGAGTGTTGGATGATCGACGTTTGGTCATCTTGTTTGATTCTCGGTAGGACTTGTCGCGATCTTGGTTTTACCCGCGACGCTTTTCCAAAAGCATTTGACAGGCAAGCACATTCGGTTGGAAGCAGCTAAACAGGGAAAAGTTCCCTTGGAAACAGCCTTCTTGGGGGAGAACCCAAGCACAACGGAGTACGATGAAATCAAATCGACGACGTTGGTGGCCACCACACAGGAATTAAGACTGTTTATCATAAGCAGTGCACGATGGTTTTGTACGTCGAATTAGCCGTAAAAACAGACCGAAAAGTGCCCGTCCTTGCGATAAGAACGCGTAAACTGCGGTGATTGAGCTCGGGCATTCCCAAAATTCAGTTCGTCTTTTTTCAAATCCAATCCATTTTCTCCAGCCCCGCTAAAGTCGCGGGAGGCGTTTATGTTGAATCACTGTCATATTTGCCGCCAAATCGCGATCCTTTCTGCGTCCGTGTTCGTCACGGCTGTCTTGCTTTCGCCGTTATATGGACAAAGTGAGGAGGACTATCAAGCGATGCAGGAGCAGATGGAGATGGGGTATGGCGGTGAATCACGTCAATCCGCTCCCACGTCGATTTTTTCGTCGATGAACCTCGCGCCGTTGATGGCAGCTTCGATCCCAGCGATGGAGGACAAACGTCCACCTCTGAAGAAACAGTGTGATGAAGCATTTCTAGAGGGGCGAATGGCGACCGCACTGGAATTATTTTTTGGCAACTTGGTGATCGAGCCGGAAAAGGCCAGCGAACAGCTCAACAGCGTCAAGTACAGCGCGATGCTCAAACGTCCCGTGTGGCAGATCCGCTGGGGAGTCTCGTTGGCCGTGCGAGGCGACGATGCGGGCGACAAGGGGGCGATCAGGGAAGGCTCGGGAGGCAATCGAGGAAACTCAGGCTTTCGCGGGGAAGAGTTTGGTGTGAGTGACATGGGACCCGACGAATTTGGCATGAGCGACGGGGCGATGGGCCGCGGAAACAACATGGCCGCCGCGGCGAACTTGGACCAAACCGCCGAAGCCGAACTCGAAGAGGCGCTGGGGTTGGTTGCAGAAGTGACAGCGGAGCAATTTTCAGTGCGATTTTCGCGAGGGGATTTTGGCTTGGCACTCTCGTCGATCGCGCCACCCCCGCCTGTTGTTGATACGCCAGGCAACGGCCCCAGCGATGCAATGGATCAGGAAATGAACGAGTCGATGGAGCGAGAGCGGATGGAGCAAGAGCAGATGCGGATGGAGCAGGAGCGGATGGATATGGAGCGATCGATGGATTCCAGCTCCGAATTTGGCGGCAACCGAGCTGCCAAGATGGAGGTGGTCCCACCGCTCGACGAGACACCAAAAATTGACTCCGGGCTCGAGCCATTTCCGATGTGGAAGCCTGGGATTGTCTACCTCGGATCGGTCAGTTCGGCCGAAGCGACCAAGAAAGCCAAAGCGCGCGACATCGACTTTATCTTGCATTTCGATGTGATATTAAAAGAGGGCCGCGAAGGGGCAATTCAAAACATTTCTCGCTGCCGAATGATTCGCGTTGCCGATGGCAAAACGATTGGACTTTCCAAACCGTCGGACAGCTTCGAAGTCCAGCGTCCTGGGACGGTGGCGCGTGATTACGTGAACGAACAGATCGCCAATCTGTTTGCCATCATCGATCGACAAATGGTCTTGGTCGCGATGCCAACGTTGTCGCCCGAGATCGCCAAGCGACGCATCGCCTCGCTGTTTTCGGGGTCAAAAGCCGACCGCATGAAGGCATTGGCTGAGATTCGGCTGTATCAATCCCAGCAGTTGATCAGTGACGAGGATGTCGAAAAAGCGTTCTACATCATTGGGGGGGCCGATGGGATGAGAATGCTGCATGGTACCCAAGAGGATCAAATTGCCACCCTGCATGAGTGGGTGACCGAGACGTTGACGATCGAAGAATAGATCGCAAGTTTGCCATGGTTCTGCTCGACCGCAAACTTTTCCACTGCAACTGCTCTGCCGCACAATTTGCATGACGATCCTCGTCATGCAAACAGTACGGCAGAGATGAAATCAACGTGGCTGGCATTTCCGCTATCCCTGGCGATCCAGCGTCGTCTTTGGCAGCGTCATCTGTGGCAGCGTCGTCGGCTGGGGTGACGTCAGTCGGGGGCTCCAAACCCATCGACAAAATCACATTGCCACCAGCATCAAAACATCTGCCGCGGGGGTTAAACGCACGTTCTTGCAGCGTGACAATTGGAATTGACGAGGAGCTTCGCGGCACAGGCATAGCCCCAAGAAGCGATAGCTACCCATAAATCGAATCGGGCTGACGATTCGGTGGGTTTGATTGCCATCGGCATCGACGTAATCCATTTCGATGACGTAGTTGTCACAGTCGTGCATGGCGCGTCGCAAAATCGTGTTCATAGGTACCTCGAAAGAATTTAGGGGAAGTCGTTTGCTTGACTACTTCCAATATTCGTGATGCCTTTGACACGTCAGGTCACGACGTCAAAAAAATTTTTTTGAATAGAGAAAAGACGAAGTGACGGCGCCAAAAACAGTGCGTTCCCAACGCCGGAGGCCAACGCCGAGTGTCCCAAAAAAGTTTTGAAGTTGCGTTTTTCAGCCACGCCAGTGGCGGCAGCATGTAGCCTGGGGCGTAAGTCCCAGGAAAATGAAGAAAACAATGATCCGAAGCCCCGGAGGGGCGACAGAAAGCGAAATGATCGATCGCTGCCGCCCCTCCGGGGCTATGGTAACGTTTGGCTCCGGAAATCCTGGGGCTTACGCTCCAGGCTAAATGCTGTCGTGACTCCGGCACTTTAAAATAGCGCAACTTCAAAACTAACGCGTCGGGTTAGGATTTGCCGGGAGAGACGACAATAACGCAACTTCAGGCCCCAAAAGCCGCGAGCGCTCCCCAAAGTAGATGGACATTGGCCGTACGGCACCGGGGCATCCGTGGGAAGCGGCCGCTGACGCGTCGCGGCTCACCAAATCAACAAGCCGTTAACCGATCGTCGGCAACCACTGCAGCAGCGATTGCAATGCGTCGGACCATTCCAGTGCCCATGTCATTTGTTGGCTGCGGGCGACGATATAGAACACGAACAGCACGTAGATTCCCAGCAGGATCAACGCCTTTGTGCGTCGCATTTCGACGTACTCGATTCCCGCTTCGTTGACACCACGTTTGCCAAGGTAATAGACAAAGAAACCGACGATCGTCAGTACCAGTAACAACAGTCGCAATTCACCACTTTGGGCGGCAACGTCGGGCGACATTTCAATCGGGCCATGCAGCAGGGTGAACAGGAACAAGGGAAAGCCGAGTGCAAAACAAATGTCGAACACATTGCTGCCCAGCGCGTTGGCCACCGCGTCATCATAATCACCATCGCGTGCATCGCGAATCGACATCACCATGTCGGGAACGCTGGTGGCCATCGAGGCAAAGATCACCGCAACAAACATCGCGGGCATGCCAATCCCTTGGAATTCGTAACCCAACAAGGTGTAACTTGGATGCTCGACACTTCCCGTTCCCAGCCATTCGCATGCTTTGACCAACAACCAGCACGCGGCACCGATGACGGCGGTCGATGCCAACAACAGCGGCCAACCGTTCCAGGTTTCCTCGTCGATTTGTTGACGATGTTTTTCACGGACGAAAACACGTTCCATGTCCATCAATGGTCCGAGTGAAAGCCAATAGAACGCGTGCCCGAACACGCTTCGCTCGTCCGCCGATTCGTCTTCGGCATCTTGCTCGTCATCGTCCGACATGCCTTCGTCGGATGCCGCAGTACGCTTCATCGACAGCAGCATGAAGGTGAGATAGGTTCCATACAGCCCCATCAAGATCAAGCCTTGCCACCAATGCAATTGGGCACCGTTGATCAACAGAATCAAGACGATTTCGCAAAAGATCAATGACAATCCGTCACGCAGCAACACCTTGGTGGAAACGTTCACCGACGTCACGCGAACTCCCATCACGACCGCTCCGACGACCGACAAAATGCACGCTGCGGGAATGATCATTCCGTTGAACAAGGCACTGCCGGCGGTGGTGCCGATGCCGACTGAAAATCCATCTCGATCCGACAGCACGAAGAGTGCAATCAGCGTCGTAAACAGCTCCGGCACACTGCTCGAGATCGCGTTGATCGTTCCTCCACGGACGCCTTCGGAAAGGTTGCGACCAATGTACTCGGACGCAATTTCAAAACTGTCACATGCCCGCCAAATCAACAGGCAGGTAAAGAAAATTAGAACCAGTGGAATCACGATTCCCATCAATCACTCTTGCTTCAAAAGACACGTTTTACTGCAGGACACCCCCCATCGATTGGCATGCGAATGCGAAGCAAACCACGGCGGGAGGAAGGCAATGTGATAAGGGCTGATCCGGTGCCCCGCAATCGGTCTCGCAAATCGCAGCTAGTTTTGTCGGATCATCTCGAGCAACTCGATTGCCAAGGCATCCACGGCGTCGGTCGCGGTATTGGCGAGCACAACCACTGCGGATTGAGTTTTGCGATCGATCAAGATGATGCTGTGATAGCCCCCCGTTTGACCGTTGTGACTGCGAGTCGAATTGTCACCCATCAAGTGCCAACCGAGTCCCATCGAGGAATCGCCGTTTTTTCCAACGTGATGTTTCTGCCACGCCAATTCGATCGCCGCGCCGATCTCGTTTTGCGGCACCTGCAAATGCATCTTTGCGAACTGCAACATGTCCACAATCGAGCTGCGAATGCCTCCGGCCCCCGGCATGTCGGCAAAATCCCAGTTCGATGTCGGTTGTTTTTGAGTGTCGTAGGGAGTGGCCAATTTCGCGGTTTGAGCTGGATTCAACACGACGCGGGTGTCAGGCATCCCCAACGGATTGGTGAGACGCTGCTGCAATAATTTGTCGTACTCTATTCCCGCTTTGCGTCCGATCCCGTGCCCAAGCAACCCAAAGGCAAGATTCGAGTACTCGTACTTGGCACCGGGGGCCCGGCGGAGAGAATGCGAGTTTAGAAATTCGTAGGCCAACGCGGACGTGTAATCACCGTAAGGATTTGCGGTATGTAGACTAGGCATGTTGTTGGCTAATCGCGGCAGCCCTGACCGGTGCGTGGCAACATCAAGGACGGTAATCGGACGATCCTGCCAACGCGGCATCGTGACCCCCGTGGGCAACAGCTCGCTGGCATCTTGATCCAAGCGGATTTGGCCTCGCTTGACGGCGTCGGCTAGCAGAATACCGGTAAACACTTTTGAAATCGAACCGATCTCGTAAAGTGTCGCGTCATTCGGCGGAGGCCCGATTTCACTGGTGCGTCCTTGATGTACCGTCGCGGATACGTCGCCGTCGATCACCGCGATCGAAACTCCGACCATCGATTGAGATTGAATGTAGGTTTGGGCGACCCTTTGCACGCGTTCCTTTAGCGTTTCAGCAGGAAATGGCTTGTTCGAGTTTGTTTCGGCGGAGTCGGTTTCGAAGGGGATTGCTTCGGGCAAAAAGCAAACTAAATAGAGTGCGACCAAAAAGGTGCGGCCAAATATTGCGAAAACCGAACGAGGCATTGGATTCCAATCGATCAAGGTGGGGGGCCATTTTAGCGGCAAACGGCTGGCAAAATAATTCAGCGTGGCAATTCGCTTTGATGACGACGCCAGAGACTTTTATACTTACACTATTGGGAGGACCCCCGCCGTATTGTCCCCCTCCTACGAACTCGGATTCCCGATTTTCGTTGGATTTTTCCCACCGATTCCGCTGAATCATTGAGCCGTCATTTTCATATGAAACGTATCTTCTCTGGATTGCTCTGCTTCTTGATCACCACGTCCCTTCTATATGGGGATGGACTGACGCCGCGTGAAGAGTTCTTCGAGAACCAAGTCCGGCCGCTATTAATCGAAAAATGCCAAGAGTGTCACGGGCCGGAACTGCAGGAATCGGATTTACGGCTTGATAATCTGGCGTTTGTTTTGCAAGGCGGTATCAGTGGCCCGGCGGCGGTCGCTCGAAACGTCGAAGAGAGTTTCATCATCAAAGCGGTGCTGGGCCAAGATGGCTTTGAACGGATGCCGCCCGATGAACCCTTGAGCCGTGCGGAAATTACGGTATTGCAAAAGTGGGTTCGGATGGGATTACCATGGCCCGCCAGCGACGAGCCGGTGACGCCATCGCTGGGCGACCAAGTGGCGATCAACAAGGTGGCCGAGACCCATTGGGCATTTCAACCGATCGCAAATCCGACGGTGCTTGAGATCGAGGGACCATGGAAAACGTGGGCCGCCCATCCGATCGATGCGTTTATTGCTCGCCAGTTGATTGACAACGACTTGCAACCCTCGCCCGCCGCAGAGCGAAGCGTCCTGGTTCGACGACTCTATTTTGACTTGATCGGGCTGCCGCCGACGGCGGACCAAGTCGACGCGTTTGTCCATGATCCCAAGCCGACGGGCGAAGTGGTAGCGAACACAATCGATCAACTATTGCAGAGCGATCATCACGGCGAACGTTGGGCACGCTATTGGTTGGACCTTGCTCGCTATGCCGACACGCGGGATTGGCAGGCGCAAGCCGAGCTTCGTTATCCCTACGCCTATACCTATCGCGATTACGTGATCGACAGTTTGAATGACGACAAACCCTATGATCAATTTTTACGTGAACAGATCGCTGCGGACTTTTATAACGACGATCCTGCGGCGCCCGAGTTGGCAGCACTGGGATTGTTGACAGTCGGACCGCAATTTCGCAACAACAAGGTCGAGCAAGCCGCCGACAAGATCGACGTCGTTTGTCGAGGGCTAATGGGGATCACCGTCGCCTGCGCCCGATGTCACGATCACAAATATGATCCCGTCCCCACCGAAGATTTTTATTCGCTGTACGGTGTGTTTGCGAGTTCCAAGACGGCAGACGATTTTCCCGTTATCCCGACTGGCGATCCTCCGATTTCCATGAAGGCCGATTTCGAAAAGAAGCTTGCCGCGAAACAACGCGAATTGTTGCAATACAAAAAGCAGCTTCGCACGGACGCCGTCCGAGAACTTCGCAGCAAGCTGCCTTTGTACATCAAAGGCTTCACGATGATGGGGCTCGAACGCAAACTCGACATTCGCGGCGCGATCAGCAAATTGAAAGTCGTCGACATCGCGATGACACCGCTGAATGATTCACTGACAAGTGAACTGAAGAGCAATCGTTGGCAGGATGATCCTGTGTTGGGCCCATGGCACGACGGGTTGTCGATCAGCGAGGCTGAATTCAAGAAACAGCAGCCGGCGCTGCTAAAAAAATGGTCGGGCGACGATTCGCTCAATCCGCGGATCAAACAGAAATTGACATCCTCGCCGCCTAAATCGCGTTCCGACTTGGCGCTGGCCTATGCCGATGTTTTCGACGAGACCCTCAAGCAATGGAACGGTTTTAAGAAAAAGCATCCTGATGCGGAAGGTTTTGACGACGAATCGAGTGAAGCAATCCGAGTCCGTCTGCTCGGCCCCGGAGGATGGTTTGACCTGGACGTCGAAAAAGTGGCTTTGGCATCACGGTTGTCCGGCAAAGGCCGCAAGAAATTAGGAGATCTCGAGAAGGCGATTACTGAGGTCGAAGCGAGTCATCCGGCGGCACCCCCGCGGGCAATGACGGTCGTGGATCTAGAAAAGCCGATCACGCCATTTGTGATGCTGCGAGGTGAACCCAACCGGCGGGGTGATCGAGTGCCACGTCAATTTTTGAGCGTGTTGTCCGATGGAAAACCCAAGCCGTTTCGCAACGGCAGCGGACGGCAAGAATTGGCCGAATCGATCGCGGATGAAAACAATCCGCTGACCGCTCGCGTGTACGTCAATCGAGTCTGGGCACGCTACTTCGGCAGCGGATTAGTGGAATCGCTCGACGACTTTGGTTTGCGGACGTCGCCGCCGAGCCATCCCGAACTTCTGGATTGGTTGGCAAGCGAATTCATGCGTAACGGATGGTCGATGAAATGGCTGCACCGCACGATCACTTCAAGCAACGCGTATGCTCAATCGAGCGACGCGAACGATCGTGGCTTGCAGCTGGATCCTGAAAACCGATTGGTTTGGCGTCAGAATCGTCGCCGTCTTGATTTCGAAGCGATGCGAGATTCGATGTTGACGGTCGCCAATTCGCTGGACCGAACCATCGGCGGCCGTTCGGTCAAACTGAGCGAGATTCCTTACACACATCGCCGCTCGATCTATGCCTACATCGACCGTATTGAATTGGATCCGATGCTGCGGACGTTCGATTTTGCCTCGCCGACCGCTTCGGCGGCCTCGCGTGCTGAAACGACGATTCCGCAACAAGCCTTGTTTAATATGAACCACCCGTTCGTCGCCGAATTGGCGCGGGAAGTGGCGGGAATCGCGGCGGGTGATGCGGCGGTCGAGACGCAAGTCAAAACGGTTTACCGGCAAGTCTATAGCCGCGATCCATCGCCACAGGAACAATCGATGGCGACTGCGTTTTTGCGTTCGTCGTCCGAGACGGTGGTGACACAAGGTCAGGTTTGGCAGTACGGATATGGACCGCTTGTCGCTGCTGAAAACTCGCATAATTCGCTGCCTGAGTTCACGCCGCTGGAATTTTGGACGGGATCTTCCTACCAAGTCAGCAGCGAATTTCCAGATCCTGTGATGAAGCATTTGCGTATCACTGCCAACGGGGCTCATCCAGGCAAAAACCAGGATTTCTGTGTGATCCGCCGCTGGACCTCGCCGAATGACGGCGTTGTCAAAATCAGTGGCAAACTGAAACACGCCCGCGACAATGGCGACGGTGTGACTGCCACGATTCGCTCGGACTCATTCGCTGAATCCTTTACCGTCGCCAACAGCGAAACCAAAACCACCGTGGATCGTTTGGCGGTGGTCAAAGGCCAAGTCATTGATTTTGTGGTCTCGCCGCGATCCACCACCACGGCCGATGCTCACATTTGGACGATCGAGATCGAGGGGATCGAAGGGGCGATTTCAGATGCGACATGGAATTCGAGTGCCGATTTCCAAGCACCCCCTCCCCCTCCGCTAACACCGCTCGCGCAATTGGCGCAAGCGTTAATGCTGACCAACGAATTTCTTTATATCGATTGATAACGCCATGACTTTCGAATCCATTGATCGCCGACGGATGCTGTCGCGTAGCGGCATGGGGCTAGGCATGCTTGCCCTGGCCGGAATTCTGAACGACGAATCTCAGAGTGCTCTCGTGTCGGCCAGCGAACCGATCGCCGGTAATTCGCTGAGCCCGCGTCCGCCTCATTTTCCGGCGCGTGCCAAACGCGTGATTCACTTGTTTGCCAACGGAGGACCGAGCCAGATCGATACGTTCGATCCGAAGCCGGACTTGGCCAAATTTGCCGGCAAAACGCTGAGCGATAAACTCGGACGTGACCGCCGACTCGGTGGCGTTGGCCATCCGTCGTCGTTCAAATTTAGCAAGCATGGTGAATGCGGAACCGAGGTAAGTGAGCTGTTTCCGAACATCGCCAAGCATGTCGACAAGAT
>NZ_JBFHFD010000307.1:0-9689 GCF_041583735.1 Novipirellula sp. | reverse complement strand
GTGCGTGGCAATAGGTTGAAGTTTTGAAAGACGAAGCCGACGTGACGGTTGCGAAAGACCGCCAACTCGCTACCGGACAGACTGGATACATCGAGATCGGCGAACTTGTAGATGCCCGCCGTGGTGCGATCCAAGCTGCCGAGCAGATTCATCAGCGTGGTCTTGCCCGACCCTGACGTGCCCATTAGCGCAACGTACTCACCCGCTTCGATATCAAGCGTGATGCCTTTGAGCACCGGCAACGGAACGTCACCGACTTGGTACGTCTTGCAAATATCGCCTAGCTCGATCAAGCGTGCGGCTCCGGGTAGGGTTGTTACGAGTCGTGGATCTTGCCAAAGACCCTTCGAGAGGAATTGAGGAATGAGGAGTCTTTGCCACGGGATCTCTAGCGAGATCCACGACGAGGAACGTTAACGCAGTGTTTTTGCGGTTGGAATGATTCGGGCTAGCGTGGTGCGTTTCACTTCACCGACCACGACCGGCAACGCTTCTTCGAATCCTTCGCCGACGACCTCGGTTTGCACTCCGTCATCGATACCAACTCGAACAGGCAGAGGACGCACTTTTCCGTTTTCGCTTGGCACCCACACATAGGCAGACTCGCCCTCGGTTGGACCATTTGGATCCTCGCTCGACACGATTGAGTCTGTGGCGACGGCTTGTTCCATTTGTTCCGCACCGGGCCACCACTGCAGCGCCCCGGTGGGTACCAACCAGGCTTGATTTCGCCGGATGATTTCAAATTCAACATCCGCGGTCATGTGCGGCATCAGTTCGACATCGGGAGGATCAATCGCGACGATCACGTCGTAGGTTACAAAGTTGCCATGCATGCGAGCATTGAGCAGAATCTCTTCGACACGTCCGGTCATCTCATGATCGCGATAGGCGTCGACGGAAAAGGTCGCCGGTTGTCCCAACCGAACTTTGCCAATATCACTTTCACTGACCGACGCACGGATCCTCATTTGGTCGAGGTCTTTGGCCAGTAGAAACAGACCTGGATGACCAATATTGACGTACTGACCAAGATTGGCTCGTCGATCGATCACCACGCCGTCAATCGGCGAGCGTACGGTCGTTTTCGACAAGCTGATTTGGGCATGGTTCACTTCGGCGGCAACTTGATCAAGCTTGGCTTGCCCCACCGCCAACTGCGCCGCTGCCATTTCATTGGCCGTCACGATCTCGTCATAGTCGCTTTGTGCATTCGTGTCACGAAGTCGATCCGCGCGTTCGAGCGTTCGGCGAGCCTGCTCGAGTTGAGCCTGCAAACGAGCGATGTCCGCTTGGGCGAGACGATAGGCCGCTTTGGCTTTCTGTAATGCGATTTCGTATTGTTGTGGATCGAGTTCAAACAGCACGGTGCCTTTTTTGACCCGCGATCCCACGCCGATCGATTTCTCGGGGTTGCCGGCATCGGTTCCGAACTGCACGATTTTCCCGGCGACATCGGGTCCCACTTGCACCACTTCTTCCGGTTCGATCGTCCCCGTCGTGCCCACCGTAATCACGAGGTCGCGTCGCTGGACATTCACCGTTCGCAATTCAGGCAGCTGGTCGCTTACGCTTATCCACCGCCAAGCGACCAACCCAACCAGCACACATCCGGTCACCAAGAATCCGACGACGAGGCGAAGTAAGAACGATTTTTTTCTTGCGGGTTGACTCACGCTGCGATCCTTTGGGTTCGTTCTCGGTCGACTTGACCATCGACCAGCTTGACGACGCGATCAGCCGCAAAGAAGTAGCGATCATCGTGGGTAATCGCCACCACGGCTCGGCCATTTCGGGTCAATTCAGGAACAATCTCGCGGTAAAAGATCTCTTTGAACGTGGGATCCTGTTCGGCCGCCCACTCGTCAAACACGAACACGGGTCGCTGATCCAAACATGCGACCAGCATCGCCAGCCGTTTGTGTTGGCCACGAGAAAGCTTGTTCGTTTGCAACATGCCGGTTTCCAAATCCACCTTGTCTTCGATCCCCAACAGCCGCGTCCAATGTCGCAGCAGCATTGGATTCGGATCGATCCCCATCAATCGATCAAACAAGTGGCCTTCGACAAAGACAGAGGAAAAGAGTTGGCGGTAGTCGCCCATCGCGGATTCATCAATGACTTGATTGTCCACCAGGATATCGCCGGAATGGGGTGGATACAGTCCGGTCAAAATTTTGGCGAGCGTCGTTTTGCCGCTACCGTTGCCGCCGACAATGAACAGGACTTCGCCAGGCAAAACCTGCAGGTCAATCGGCCCTAGATGAAACCCTTCTTCATCATCGTTGGGTGAATGATAGGTATAGGAAACCGACTGCAGCGAGATCGACCGAAACCCCGTCTCGGTCGATGCAACCGGGGGCGCAAGTGCGGGGTCGATCATCAACCCCAGCGCATTGATCTTCTGTAATGAAATTGCTGCACGGTTCAGCGCCGGTAACCAACCGAGAATGCTGTCCAATGGACTTGTCAAATATAAAATCGTCAGCGTATAGCCCATCAGCGTTTCTGGCGTCACGGTCCACAGACGAGGCCATACGAAAAGTAGCAAACCGATCCCAATGAACAGCGAAAGCCGGCCCCAAGTGTGTGCTCCGCCAAGGATGTCGGTCCCCTTGATCAACCGTTCTCGCATCGATGTATCTGCTGGCAACAACACGTCGTAGATAAATTCGACACAGCGGCGATTGTTGGCTTTTAAGTCTTTGATGCCAAAGACCATCGCTTGCAGCTGCTTGCTGACTTCGTCGCGATCTTCGCGGGCTTGACGCAGATGATAATTCGCCCAATGCAGTCCCGTTAGATAGCTTGCAATCGCAAGCGATCCCATCAACACGGTGCAGATGGCAAGCGGAAACGAAAGACTCGCCAAATAGCCGATTCCGCTGATCAGCACCATCGCACTAGCACAAACCGAGGGAAAGTTTGAGAGCGCCCCGGTGATCGCTCCCACATCGCCTTGCAACATGCCGAGCAAACGATGAGGCCCCACTTGTTCCAGATCAGGCAAGGGTGCCGCCATGATCCGGTTGCACAATTCAAACTGCAATCGCGCGGCGGTGGACTGAGACAATCGCGTCAGAATGCACTTCGAGAGGACTTGCAGCACCAAGACCGAAACACAAGCGGCAATGAACAGCGTAGGCAGAACCGCGGACTGAATGTTTTGAGTACTAAACGACCGATGAATCAGCGTGATCAGCCCCAACGTGGCCAATCCGCTAGCGCCCCCCAGGACGATCGACGCCAAACTCGCTTTCCACGAAGAACGCAACATCAGGAAAAAGAGATTCATGGCGACTGATCCCTCGTGCGAGCAATGACGTTCATAGGTCTCGATAAAGGGTTCGGTTTTATGGGGCAGTAACGAAAACAGCGACGACAATCCGAAGGGGTGATGTAGCAAAGCCAACCGCAAATCCCAATAGCAATTGGCAAATGTGAGGCTAGGGGACATGGGAGGGCATGCAAAACCTTGTAAACTTGCAAAGCACTAGGAATCAGCGTCCGCCAATCTTTTCAGCCCAGCCAGCCAAGAATCTTGCTGGCGTCTGCTTTCGATTGGCCGCAAAACAAACACGATAGAATCGCCAAGTCGACTCTGAGTAACACAGGACCAGAAAACCTCATGATGATGCATCGAAATACCCACTCGCTACCTCGCTGGATTGCTATGCTCGCCTTGCTGGCCAGCGTTGCCCATTTGCCGTCCGCCGCGACGGCGGCGGATGCGTTTACGATTTTCATGATCGGCGACTCGACGATGGCCGACAAACCGCTGATCCCTGAAAATCCCGAGCGAGGCTGGGGACAATTGCTGACGCTCTATTTCAATCCCAATGTCACGATCGATAACCACGCCACGAATGGACGCAGTTCAAAGAGTTTTCGTAGCGAAGGACGCTGGGATGGGGTGCTGCAGCGGATTCAGCCGGGCGACTATGTGATCATTCAGTTCGGCCACAACGACGAAAAATCCGACCAGGCTCGCCACACCGATCCGTTCGGCAGCTACACCGAAAATCTACGGCGTTATGCGGAAGAAGCGAGTGAACTCGGTGCGATTCCCATTCTGGCGACGCCCGTCGTGCGACGAGTTTTCGACGACAAAGGGGTACTGCAACCTACCCATGGCGAGTATCCCGAAGCGGTTCGCAAGCTCGCCAACGAGATCGACGTGCCGCTGTTGGACATGACGCTTCGATCGCGTGAACTACTCGAGCAGCTTGGCAAGACGCGTTCGGAGCAACTGTTCATCTGGACGGTTCCAGGCGAATACAATCGCTTTCCCGAGGGCAACTCGGACAACACTCATTTCAATGCACTCGGCGCGACCCGGATGTGCGACTTGGCCGTCGCCGAAATCCAAGCCAAGGTCCCGGAGTTGGCGGCACATTTGAAGGGCAGCCGCTAATAGCATTTTTGCTTCCCTGTAGTGGACGATGCCCCGGGACTCGTGGCCTCGTCCACTACGATGATGGCAATTGTTTTGCGGTGATCTCGGCGAAGTGGAGTGCGAGACGTAGATTAGCTTGACTCCACAGCAGCGGCGTCGAGTCGTTTGCGACCCAGACGCCTGTATCCAAGTCCTCGATGTAGTACGCTTCGGGACATTTGTACGCGCCGAAGGGACTATCGAGCGAAGTCAGCTGCTGTAGCGAGCGATTCAGATAACGCAGCTGCAGCGCTAAGTCCTGCGGATCGCCGGACGCTTTGAATCGCTGGGCGTGAATGCATGAAATGATCGAGTCAAAGATGCACCACTGTGCCTCGGTTCCACGTCGCACCTGTAGATGGCTGCGTTTATCATCGGCGGACACGGCATCGGTGCGATCTTTTTCGTCAAACTGTTGCTTGTATCCCGGCGACCAAAAACTGTCATGCTTGTAGCGAGCAATGCCAATCGCTCCTTGCAACTGCGACGTCACCCGTGACAGGATCTCATCGGCCATGTCACCCTCGACGATCTCCAGCGGATAGATCAGAAACAGCAGGGCCGAGTCCACATCCCGCTGTTTGCCATTGTCCTGAATGCACTCGTTGGGCAGGATTTCGTGAAGTGCTGCGGTGCCTGGTTGAATAAGTTTCTCTAAGAAGCGGTGATCAATGCCGTGGTTGCACAGCGTTTCTTGCACTCCAGGAATCTCAGAGATCTCCTGGACTGCTTGTAGCGCAGCAACCACCACCCCGATGCTGGAAGCCTCGATCTTGGGCCATTCTTCCCAGTGGCCGCTGTCTTCATCTTGCCAGTACTCGATCCGCGAGAAAAAGTGGATCAGCAGGGCAAGTATTTCAAGTTGTCCCGACGTGGGTCTTAGCTTTCCGCTAGCGACAAGCTTGGCAAACAACCAAACGTAGTACCCGAGGGCATCGTTCTGCTTGTGGTTCCAGCCTGCACCCGATGGAGTGTCTGAATCGAGCTCCGAGAGGGTTTTCCCATCAAAGCGAACATGTGGACGATCGATTTCAAGTTGGTTGTCAGACGAAGGCTGCAAGCGATGGCGGTACTTTGCAAAGAAGCGGCACAACGCCTCGACTGTGCTAGCAGCGGCTGCGTCGTTGCCAATCACCAACATCTGATGCGCGATGTGAATATTGTCACGCACCCACACCAGCTGGTAGTTGGTGTATTCACGCTCGCTGCCCGCGACGCTTGCCGCCGGGTAGAGCCCGGTCTCCAAGACAGGCATCTGGAACGTGCCAGATTGGTCAAGCCGCTGCCGGATCACTTGCAGCTGACTGGCCATATTCGTAGCGTCCACCGATGGAATCGGATCTTGACGATTGCTTGACATCATGTCGTTGCCTTTGTTGCGTTGCTTCTACAGGGTATCCGAAAAGGGGGGCTGACCCTTTGGAAGCGAGTCGTTTTTGTTGAGTATTTTGCCTTGCGTGAGAGGATCAGCCCCTTTTCGGATACCCTTTTTTTGCTATTCCAGACGAAGTTCGTGGATGTCCAAGACTCCGGAACCTTTCGTCGGACGTTGCTCGAGTTCTTCAAAGCCACCGAGGCTGAGATTAACCGAGGCGATGACACTGAAGTCAGGTTTTAGCGGTCCCCGATCCACTGTGCCATCGGCATCAAATAACTTCCAATTGCTATGTTGCAGATCTACCCGTAGCGGACGACCGAACTCCGTAGATTCCACCGGCAGCACCAGCCGATTTTCTTTGCTTTGGTGCAACCTCCAGTGCTGCATATAGCCATTGACCAGTCGCAGTCCCACACCGATTCGTTCCAGTTCCGAGCCTTCTCCGATCCGCAAATCGAGATCTAAATAGCGGCCTTCATTCTGGCGTGCAAATTCGTCCTTGGGGCGGATGGAGAGATCGCAGCCATCACCGCCGTTATGCTCGAAGCGAACTCTCAGAAAACATGACTCCTTTTGACTAATCAGACGCGTGGGACTGGGAAGCAGTTCGGTAGTGATCCAGTTGTGCGGACGCGAATCGGCCCACAGAAACTGGACGGGTTCGGTATTGTGAGTGCCTCGAGGCAGTCAAAATCCTGAAAGACTTTATCGGAACTCAGCTGTGACTGAAGCCCGTAAGCATTTAGAAACACGGGCGTCGACTCGGGAAGCAAGCGTTTGTGAATCGCATTAAAGTCTTGACGCTCAGTGGTTGGAATACTGCAGAGCGTCCCCAGCGTTTGGTTCAATTCATTCAGTGTGGCAATCTTCCATCCATTCGCCCCCCGAATATCCTCCAGCAATTTCCAAAGTGCGGCTTCCTCTGTGATCAGCGGCGCGTGACGTCCTGCGAAAATGCCGCTCAATTCAGCCGGGCTGAGGTCTGCTAGTCGCAAACAATGAATCGATTTACCGGCTCCCCATCGGGCCGCATACTCGGCAATGCAATAGGTAGAATGCAGATAGATCGGCGATAGGATACTGATAAACACTGGAGCATCGCGAGCTTCTTGCATTAATCGCTCGTTAATCAAATCGCCCGAACGAAGCCCACTCGAGTGATCACTCGTCATCAAGATCGTCTGCGGACGCAGCTCAACGAACGCCGCAGCGAGAAAGTTTTTCAACGCTTTAGCTGCAGCTGCGTCATGATGGGAATGGCTAATAAAAACCAACTTGCTTTCCATCTCAACAGCTCCCCAACGAGGTAGAGATTTGATCGCGGACTCCACCCGTAAAGCTGGACCGCGCATCCTCTAATAGTACGCACGGAATTGGGGAAGTTCCACCAACAAATTTCTGTTGCAAGTGTGCAGCGACGCAAAATAGTGATCCCACGAATTAGCCACCAAAAGTCTTGACAGCGTTCGCTATAAGGCGACTAATTGGCAAAGGGATTGGCTTGGATACCGCTTGATACGGGGTCGGAAGATTTTGGAGGCGTGGGACGTTGACTCGAACAACCGCTTCTACATTGTTTCGACGCCGGTTGTGGGTAGGGGCTCGATTTTTCGTCGGTGAAAAATTGGTCGAACAAACCGTGAGACGAATCGCTCGCGGGCACAACACTTGGTAACTGTTGCGGCGGGTTCAATCCCATGTCGTCATCGCCCCCACTGGATTCATAGCCGTAGCCGATCCCCTGGCCACTGACTTGTTGAACCTCGAAACCATCCCAGTCGCTATCGATTCCGCTAGAGTCTTCTGAAAAAGCCTCCCCAGCGACATCGGATCGCGAGTTCGCAAATTCGTTTTTGAATTGTGCGAAATCGATATCACCGAAGTCACTTGTTGAACGGATGATCGTCACCCCCAGCAACAGAATCATGATCAATGCGATCATACCAATCCCACTGAAAATTCCACTGAGAAAATAGGCCGCGATTCCTCGCCCAATACTGCAATGCGTGATCGCAGAGATGACCAGCACGTAGGTGCCAATCGATGCGACGCCAGCGATCAATCCGGCGACGGGCTCGCCTGGCATCGCGAACATGATTGCTGCCGAGACAAACGAACCGGCCAGCGTCGCGGCGATCACGACCCCGATGGACTTCCAGAAACCAACGCTGCCTGCGCCCGAGACCGAGAGGGCAAACTTCATCGAATAGCCCACCACCAGAAACAGCCCCACCACCATCACCATCACGAGTAGTGAGATGGGAAGCATCGCCGAAGCAAACGCTTCCTGAGCCGATTGCAGGTTAGAGTCGTTCATGGTGTGTTTTATTTTCGAATGCAGAAAAATCGTTATGGCGTTTCCGTGGTCGCGTACGGGTAGCCGTGGGGTTGCTAGACACTTCCCCGTTGAAACATAGGTCATGATCGCCGTGGTGTCCGAAAAAACGATCCTGGGAAGATCCGAGATCGATCGATTTGTGCATGCCGATGCGTCCGGATGACAATCTGCGCACAACCGGATTTTTCCTGGAAAAAACCGACAAATTGTGCCGAAAACCGGTATAAAACATGGAAAGCCTTACCGTAGAAACAAAGGCTGCGAGTGGCCCACAGCGCATCATTGACGCTTGCTTCGACAACGATTGCCGTTTCGCAAACGTTGCGATGATTGCGGTGCAGGTTAAAATACAAATCGCTGCATGACGCGGCGGTCGCCCCCCCATTTCCCTCCAACGACCACCTTCCCGCTTCCGGAATTGCCGATCTCGATTTTTTCTAGCTGCTTCTTCGCATTGCAAATCTGTCTTGTCGCAGGTTGTATCGATTTGCGAAGCAACGTTGGGACGGATTTCACGATCCTCGATTGACGCCCCCCGGACAACCATCGTTCCTTTATCACGTGGAAAGATCCATCATGCTCAGCCGTCGAAAAATGCTCCAAGGATTGGCCGCCAGCACGGGGGCCGCATTTGGCGTCTCACTTACGCCGGAACGTCTTTTGGCATCGTCCACCACAACCACGACGCCGAAACGCATCGTCTTCTTTATGCAGAACCAGGGCTTCGATCCGAAGACCTGTATTCCCGCTGGGATGAAACACAGCGGCTCGCTGGCGAACGCCAAGCTTCCCGAGCCCATCAGCGCACTAGAACCCTACAAAGAACGGCTGCACATCATCAACGGTCTGCACGGTCTGCACACCAGTCCCTCGCATAGTGCTTTCTTTGGCGCGCTCGGCGGCTATCGTGGCAGCGACGGGGTACCGCCAAGTGCATCGACGATCGATTACGAATTGAGCAAGGCGTTGCCACAAACGCTGTTGCCTCACTTGTGTATCGGCATGGACTCGATCGAGAACATGAAATCCAAGCCGACGATTGCAACGCTGTCGGCCAGCGGTGCAGGTTCGCCGATCTTTATGCATTCCAATCCAAATCATCTTTATCAGATGCTCTATGGCGGCATCTCCTCGGGCGACATCCGGCTGCAACACGAAGCTCGGTCCAGTGTGCTGAGCCAAGTCGAAATGCTGGCCACCGCCAAGGGACAATCGCTCCCTGCGGAGGACGGCCGACGTTACGGCCAATACGTCCAGGGATTCAGGGATGTCAACGGATTGCGAGATCGCTTGGACACGGTTGCGGACCACTTGCGAAAATTTGCTCCGAAGGTTGACGAGCGATATGCGGCGCCGGAGTTCGAAACCGATTGGCATGACCGCTTGCTGGACCTGGGCATCTCGGCGCTGACCTCGGGCATCACCAATACGCTGACGATCGGTTCGGGTCGCGGCGAGATCTTTGGTGCATGGAAGGGATTGGGCATCGATCAACAGGGACACAACCTGGGGCACATGGAACAGCCCGACAATCCAAT
>NZ_JBFHFD010000306.1:0-9705 GCF_041583735.1 Novipirellula sp. | reverse complement strand
TTGGTCGCATTGAGCAGCGCTTCTTTTTCTTCGGCCTTCTTCAGCTCCAAAGCGTGTTTCGCTTGGGTGTCGTCGATCACGACCATCAATTCGCCTGCGGCAACGGTCCAGCCTTCATCGAACTTCAGCTCCATCACCTTGCCATCCACTTCGGCAGGCACATTCACATTGTTAATGAATTTGACCGTGCAGTTTTCGGCATGAATTTCATTCGCCGAAGGGTTGGAGGTGGTCTGAGCCAACGCTGGAGTCGCAAACGCCAACGCGAAAGCGGCAATCATTGTTTTGTTCACAGATTTAAACTCGATTTGATTGGGGGCATCGTGATGGGGCTGTTTGAGTACACCGCCCCATGGCTCGAACTAGAAGAAGAATTTACAGCACCACTCGTAGATCTCGTGGAAGAACACAAATCCACTTGATCGGCGTCCACAGTAGACCTTGGCAATGACCTTGGCCCCCGGACGCGGATGCAGTTCTTGTAGTGAAGCTTGCTCGGGGTAGGCCGACATTTTGATCACGGCCCCATGTTCTTCATTCGGTTCGGCGCGAGCGGAGATGTCGGCAACCTTTAGCGATGCGTCCAACTTCTTGTCCGGGTCGGTCGCCAAAATGTAGGTCACATCCAAGGTTTCAGACTGATTTTCCTTGACGTATTCGTCCAAATGGCCTTCGCGTTTTTCCGGAAGCTCTAACTTCAGGAACAACGGTTGGCGAAGATCCGCCACCTCCAATAGCACTTGGCCAGTGGAAATGGGGCGGCTTCGCAACATCTTTTCGACGTCCCACGATGTTACGATGCCGTCGATTGGCGAACGAATGATCAGTTGCTCGGCGCGATCGACCAGCAGTTTCTTCTTTTCAATCAACACGCGTCGTTTTGTATCGAGCTCGCTAACCTCGCCTTCCAACGCACGGCGTTCGGCAGGTTCCAAGGACTTTCGCTGAGTCAGCTGACCTTGGTTGCGTGCTTTTTCAGCCAATGCGGTTTGGATCTGGCCTTCGATGTCGGTCAGTTGAATCTCAAGATCGCGGTTGCGAAGTCGAACCAATTCTTGACCGACGGTGACCGGTGAATTGTGGTCCACTAAAACTTCGATCACCTCGCCATCAATCGGCGCAAAGATCTCGCGTCGTACTTCCGGTGTTAACGTCCCTTCGGCTTCGAGCGTGAAATCTTTGGGAATGAAAACCAAAGCGAGGATGGCGGCGACAATCAGAGCGACCACGCCAAGTGTTTTCGGAAGCGTTCTCGCCCGCAATACCCAAGTTGCACGGCCCAATGCCCGCCAAACCGGCATCAAGAACAAATTGCTATGCGACATCGAGTTGGCGATCGCGCGTGTTCCGTGCTCGTAAACCAAGTCGCAACGGGCGTGAAAGATTTCGGCCGGAATGTTGCTCTCGATTTGCTCGATGATCAACGCACCGATGACTTCACCACGGTGAGCATTGTCGCGATCGATCTCGCCGGCAGCACCGGTGTCCGCTTCGGCACCCAGTTTTCGTTGCGGTTCACGAAGCGGCAGCACTGCGATGCTACGACCATAGGATTGGTCGACATAGTCTTCGAGTGCCTCTTCGATTTGAGGCGGCAAGTCTTCGGTCGACCCGTCATGCCATAGCGGCTCGCCCGCCGCGACGACTCGCGTCGCCAACTGGTTCAGTGAGGCGACAATGTTGGATCGGTTTTCGATCGTGTCTTGGCCGCTGATCGCTTTGACCGTGCACTTGCGGCCTTTCTTGATCGCCACACTGACGCGGTCACATCCGATCAACCGCCGCCCTTCGTTGGCAACGATGTGGGCGGTTTCCATCAAATCGAGCGATTCGTGCGATGCTCGGGCGAAAGCGTCGGCTTGTTGCCAAAGCGTTTGACGGTCGCCCAGTTTCTGTAGTTTTTGGCCTCGCAACCAATCGGCCGCAAGTTCACACATCTGTTGGACAAACCGCAGATAACCACGCTGGGTGTCGGGTGCGGTGTCGGGACGTTGGAAGATTTCGATCAGGCCGTCTTGTTGCTCATCGTGCTTGAGCGCACCGAGAACGAGCAGGTAGCGAGTCGGATTGCCCTCGGCTTCGCCATCGGTGGTTCCCGAATAGGGCGGCACGATCAGCGATTGGCCGGTGTTGGCCACACGCTGGATCAGCCGAGTGTGACGGGTCGCGTCCTCGGAGTCGCCCGAGAGCACGCTCGGTTCCGCGTTGATTTGATACTGCAGCTTCAGCTGGCGATCTTCGTCCAACAGCCAAATAGCACCGCCGGCGGCGGCCAGAGCAGTGATGATGCGGGAAAGCAGTTCAGGATAAAACTCGCCGGCTGTCGCTCCGGATTTCGAGAGCGCAGCAATCTCGTTGACCAGCGAACGGATCTGAGCTTTGGTTTCCTCAACGGTTTGTTGATTGACCGACATGGCGTATTTCGGAGCTCACGAGGGAGAGAATTGGGTTAAGCGTCTGTTGACAGTAATGAATCAAGCGGTTCACCGCCATGTTGACCTGAACGGATATGGAAGAAACACAACCCGCGGAACCGACCTTGTCGATTGATGCGAATAAGCTGCATTTGCCCATTCTGCGCCGTTGCCTTATTCCCTCAGGGTGTGGCGAAAATGGGACATCCTGGTAGCCCAGCGAAGGAATTTGGCCGACGTGTCTAGACAGCTTATACAATTTGTATAAACTCGTCTAGACTGTTCGGGGGGATTTGCTTTAAGTTTCTCGGCAGTGACTGTTTGTCCATGTTCCTTTCGTGTTTCGAATTTATGCTCAATCCCGATTCCATCGACCCGGCGCCGCATCGCCACGAGCCAACGGCGGATCGACAAGGGCCAACGGCGGATCGACAAGATTCCGCCAATGCGGAGTCACTGTCGACGGAGGATGTCGGGGCGGCGATCGAAGATTTGCAGCGTGAGATCAATCGACTGCAGCGTTCGATTCGGCAAGCGATCCAGGCTCAATTGAGTCGGTTTGC
This sequence comes from Novipirellula sp., assembly GCF_041583735.1. Classification (NCBI taxonomy): domain Bacteria; kingdom Pseudomonadati; phylum Planctomycetota; class Planctomycetia; order Pirellulales; family Pirellulaceae; genus Novipirellula; species Novipirellula sp. Next base: position 6,728 of record NZ_JBFHFD010000306.1, on the reverse strand, counting down.
CGATCGAAACTTAGGATCGCTGCAACAGAACCAGCAGATGGTCCAGGCAATTCACACGCTGCTTGACAGTCACGGATTGCGGGTTCAGTGCAGCGAATGTGGGCATCCCGCGATCTTGCGAGTTTCGGCCCGACCGGGGATCGAGCATGGTGCGTTTGTGTTTGATCACACGATTGATCGCCGTCGCACGTTCCACGGCGGCCGAGCGGTGATGCCGCAAATTCGTCTCGTTTCCAAGCCCACGCGAAAAAAAGCCGCCAGCTAAGCTGCGTTCGTACTTCACTCGCTAACACCACGAGCCCCACCGGTGAGCCGGCTACCGCCGCCTCTGGCCCTCCCCAGTGGAGAGGTGGATAAGGAGGGCTGGCGTTGGCATCGCAGCGGGCTCGTCTTCATTTCCGAAATTTTGGTATGATCCCCGACATGAGCACGGAAAACAAAACCACAGCAGAACTTTCGCCAACACAAACCAGCGAGATGTTGCGGGGGGCGATCGGTCAGATCAAATTCGCCCGCAATTACACCTTGGAATTGCTGGCAAATACTCCGCAAGCACTGTGGTTCAAGATCCCCGAGGGGATGCCGACCAATGTCGCTTGGCAAGTCGGGCACTTGGCGGTCAGCCAATATGGTTTGTTGATGTTTCGCATTCGTGGGCGGGGCCCCGATGATCTGGAGTTGATTCCTGGGAAATTTCGCAAAGCATACGGCCGCAGCAGCGTGCCGAGTGACGACCCCTCGGCACAGCCAACGGCCGATGAATTGTTGGCGCGATTGGCTCAAGTGCACGAGCAATCGATGCAGGTGCTCGATGCGGTGACGCCTGAGATCTTGCTCGAGCCTGTCGATATGCCTTATGCGGCTTATCCCAACAAGCTTGGTGGCGTTTTGTTCTGTCCGATTCACGAGGGGATCCACGCAGGTCAGCTTGGCATTTTGCGGCGAATGCATGGACTCGAGCCGGTACGGTAAGTGCCGAGTTACCGTTCGCGCGATCGTCGTTACTCGCTCCGCCGATCAAACGCTTTTTCTCAAACCGTCAAAGCATGCGTTTGAATTGAATCAGTCTCTAATTAATGACGAAGTAAATAAATCAACATGGATGATCCATCCGCTGGGGTATCGGGAACGCGTCACCGGCTGATTCTGATGCGGCATGCAAAAAGCGACTGGGCGAACGAAGGGCTGTCGGATCACGATCGTCCCCTAAATAAACGTGGCAGGCGTGACGCGCCGCAGATGGCCGCGTGGCTTCGCGAGCTCGATTGCTTGCCCGATGTCGTGCTCAGTTCGTCGGCCGTGCGCACGCGAGAAACGCTCGAGCTGATGCAGGACTCATTTCGCTCGGACGTTGTCGTTAGCTATAGCGAATCGCTGTATCTGGCGTCACCCGAGACGATATGTAATGTGATCGCCTCGGATAGCTGCGATGCGTCCACCGTCATGGTGCTCGCGCACAACCCGGGGATGGCGTATCTGGTGTCTCAGTTAGCGGGAGAAATGGTTGACATGCCGACAGCCGCGATCGCCATCTTTGACGTATCGATTCCGGATTGGAGCAAGTTTCGGCTGAGCAGCCCGGTCAAGCTTGAACACTTCATGCGACCGAAGGCTTTGTAGAACATGTTCACCCCCAATCGATGGTGGTTCATTCTGCTGGCTGTCTTGGTTGGCCATTTTGGCATCCATCTGGCGATCTACAATCGCATCAACGGCTTTGGGATACCGCGTCGCACGATCAAGCGAATTGTCAAAGTCTTTTTCGTTTCGGCAATCACGCTGCCCTTCATTGTCGGCTACCTCTATTTTGATACGTTCCGGCAACTGATCGTCGACCCGCATGCGAGCGATTACTTTCCAGCGATTTTGAACGCCTACGGCGTGGTGTGTTTGGCAAGTTGGTTGGTGTTGGGGGTGCCGTGGCTGCTGTGGCGTCCTGTGCTTGGGGTCGAGTGGGTGCCTGCCGAACGCAACGTCGAGGTGGTGGACGTGCAGCGAGCGGTTAACCGATCGTTAGCGCTCACCGCGAAATGCAAATTCGAATCCAAGCTGCCGCTGAATCAAATCTTTGATTTGGCGATCGAGCAGATCACGTTGCCGGTGGCGGGATTGCCGGCCAAGTTGGATGGGTACCGGATTGCGCATTTGAGCGATATTCACTTGACCGGCGATGTGCACCCCGATTACGCCAAATACGTTGTCACGCGAGCGACTGGTTGGCGGCCTGACATGATGGTGATCACGGGGGACATCATTGACCGTCAACCGTGTGTCGATTGGTTGCCCGAGATCTTTGCTGCCGCCGATGCAGCGGACGGTTGTTTTTACGTGCTGGGGAATCACGACACGCGGATCGAGGATTCGCGGCAAACACGTCAATCAATGGACTTGGCGGGGTGGACCGATCTGGGATCCGATTCGGTGCTTTGCAGTTTGCGAGGCCAATCGGTGCGGATCATTGGCAACGAATACCCTTGGTTTGATCGGCCGGAGCTTGATCCCAACAACGACGACGAGTTTCGGATTTTGGTCAGCCATAGTCCCGATCAAATTTGGTGGGCACGTCGACACGGCATCCAATTGATGATGGCCGGACACACGCATGGCGGTCAGGGGCGATTGCCTTTGATCGGTCCGATTTTGAGCCCGAGTTTTCACGGCAGCCGATTTGCTTCGGGTGATTTTTACAAACCGCCCACGACAATGCATGTCTCGCGCGGCCTCGGCGGCGTCCACTTGATGCGAATCCATTGCCGCCCCGAATTGTCGCTAATCACCCTGCGTCCGCCGCAGCCAAAGTAATCACCTGTCACGCGAACCAAAAGCCGATCACCTTCGAGCAGGCAGCGACCAAACTCAAGCAGGGACAGAGCATGTCGCGACTCTAACTCCCCTTTAAAGGGACAGAGCCCTATTGTTGGGGGTTGACTTTGGATCAGGTTAGGCGAACGATTGATCATTGGCCCTTGGCTCGGTTCCTCCTGACTGAAACAGAGGTGTGTGATGGTTCGCCTTGCACGCTCGGAAGTCTTAGATCCCGACGAAATTGCCATCGCTCATACCTGTAGTCGGACCGTCCGGCGATGCTTCTTGATGGGCGATGATCCCTTTACCGGGAAAAATTTCGATCATCGCAAATCGTGGATCGAACAGCACTTGATGCATTTCGCCCAAAATTTTGGGGTAGATCTCCTTGGGTATAGTTTGCTATCAAATCATATGCATTTGATGCTACGGACTCGGCCGGATGTCGTTGCCACCTGGAGCGACAACGAGGTGGCACGTCGGTGGATGATGATTTGTCCGCATCGACGAGATTCCGATGGGCTGCCGCTTCCGCCTACCGAGCCTGAGATCCGCTCGATCGCAGGATGTCCCGTTAAGTGTGCCGAAATTCGCAGACGGCTCAGCAGTGTCAGCTGGTGGATGCGACTACTCTGCCAACGTGTCGCGCTGCGAGCGAACCGCGAAGACGAAGAATCGGGCCATTTCTTTCAAGGCCGATTCCATGCCACGCGGATTGTTGACGAGGCCTCGCTGCTGGCGTGTGCGGCCTACGTTGACTTGAATCCCATTCGTGCTGCGATGGCCGAAACGCTCGAGCAGAGCGATCATACCTCAGTGCAGCGGCGAATTGAGTCCATCACCGCCAATCGCAGCAATTGCATTCCGGCGGCAAAACTGCGAGACAGTTTCTTGCCTCCGGTCACGATTGACGAACGGTTTGGTGAAATTGGCCCGTGCGTGAGCAAGTCGGGAACACGCTGCAGCGACAAAGGCTTTCTACCGATGTCGCTCGAAGATTACTTGGAAATGCTCGACTGGACGGCACGCCAAATCGCCCCCGGTAAAAGCGGCCGGACGCCTGCAGACGCACCGCCAGTGCTCAAGCGATTGGGTTTGGACGGCACGACATGGTGTGAACTGGTCAGCGACTTTGGCCGGTTGTTTTGCACGGTCGCGGGACGCCCCGAGTGTGTCGATCCGCTGCGAAGCCTCCGCACCCACCGCCGCTATCATTTGCGGCGACGAGCAAGAGAGCTGCTTGCTCGCGTGGATTAGCTTGCGAGCGTCCCTTCTTTTTGACTGCGGAGCATGGCGACGAGTCGCCGATAAGAGAACTGCGCAGTAGCGGCCGAAAAACATGCGATTTTAGGCCTCATCCCTTGCATGTTGCCGCAGTATCTGCCTTGCCGAGGTCAAAACCCAACCACATTTCAACGGTCAGCCCGCCTGCGTGAACTGGATCCTCCCCGATAAAAAGCTCCGTCCCCGTGCGAGAGGGGGGGCGGGGCGTCAGACAATGTGCTCTGTCCCTGATTGGGATGGTTTTAGGTTGGGGGATGCTAGTGATGTGGGCGGTATTGGATGATTGGGTTGCGGTTTTGAATCAAAGCTGTAGCGGTTCTTCATGTGTAGTAGCAGTGCGCGTCGAAGTCGTCCTGCTACGATGTTTTGAATCTTATCCGCGAGCTCCGCCATTTGATCCGAACGCGCGGTAATCTTGATCATTCATACGCCCCTTCTTCAGAATGCTGCCGCAGCACCCCGTTGCAATTGACATCGACTGACCCTCTCGCCTAAAAGCGATGTCAGGCTGGATAATCCGACAATTTTCGTCGTCGAGGCCGCCACTGAGTCGCCTGAGACTCGGTGTTTTTGCTTTTCCTCGGGGAAAAATATGGCTGAACGGCAATTGGATGTAGTCATCCCGGTTTTCAACGAAATCGAAATTATCGAGACGCTGCATACGCGAGTCGATGCGGCGTGTAAGGCAACCGGGCTGCGCTACCGGATCAATTACGTCGACGACGGCAGTAGCGATGGTACTGCGGAATGGATCGTCGAAAACGCGATCAATAAGGCCGCCTCGCCCGACGAAGCGGTGCAGCTAATCTCGCTGTCGCGAAACTTTGGTCAACCTGCTGCCATCGTCGCGGGGCTTGATTCGACCGACGCGGAGTGTGTCGTGTTGATGGATGGCGATTTGCAAGATCCGCCTGAATTGATCACGCAAATGGTCGATCGCTGGCGTGAGGGTGCCGAAGTCGTCATCCCCCAGCGAACAGCACGCAAAGAAACCTTTGTGCGTGGGCTTGGGTTTGCTGCGTTTCATCGGCTGTTTCAATTTCTTTCCGAGTCCAAGGTGCCGTCCAATACGGGCACGTTTTGCTTGATGAGCCGAAATGCGGTCGTAGCGGTCTGCCGTCTTCCCGAAACGCACCGATTCTTTCCCGCACTTCGCGCGTGGGTCGGCTTCAATGTTTCGATCATCCTATTTGAACGCCAAGAACGAGCGGGGGGCGAGCCGAAGCAGAACTTCGTGCGACTGTTCCGCTACGCCATGGATGCAATCTTTGGCAACTCACTCAAGCCGCTGCGTTTCTTGACGGTCTCGGGTGCTACCTTGTGTTGCGTGTCGCTGGCCGCTGCTGCATGGTTTGCAGTGAAGCGAGTCAGCGGTGTCGAGACCGCATCGCTTGGCTTTACCACGATTGCCTGTGCCATTTTAGGTTTGGGCGGATTTCAGCTGATTGCGGCTGGGATTCTCGGTGAATACATCGGCCGGATTTATGACGAAGTGCGCCGGCGACCTTCGTATATCGTGTCCAGTACAACCACGTCGGAGGATGCCCAAGAGCGCGCGTTCCGCGTGATCTCACGAAAAGCGAGCTAGAGGATTATTCAGTGAGTACGGATAGCAAAACGATCCAGCCGGAAGCCTCGCGTTCGTTTGTCGAGTCGCGCCGAGATGCGTTGTGTCGACCGGTCATGGTGTTGGCGGTTTTGATGGTCAGCTGTGCGGTGCTTGCGTTGTACTGCAGTCGACTGAACCAGGAGTTCTATCAACACAAGAACCCGTTCTACGATTCGCTGAGTTACAACCAGCTCTTGTTTGAATCGATGGAAACGTCCCGCCAGCAAGGGCTAGTGGCGGGTTGGAATCACGTTTATTCCGCCGACACAACCGTGTTTCTTCCGTTTGCGATCGCAGCCTCGATTGGACCTTGGGTGGAACCGAGCCGGATGGTGCCGGTCTGGATCCAAGCTGCATATTTGTTCGGCTTCTTGGCGTCGGTGTTTTATTATCTAGTCAAAATTCGTGACCTGAAACCGACGACGGCGTTACTGGGATGCTGCACGTTTTTTACGACCAGTTGCATCTTCATGGAGGTCGGCGGGCTGTCGGATTTCCGAGCCGATTTGATGTTGTGCCTCAGTTTTGGTGCATCGGCGCTGTGGTTCCTATCCGCAATGCAGCGACCCACGACCGGTCGGTTTGTCGCATGCGGCATTGCCGTGGCAATCTGTTGCCTGTCGCGTTCAACGGCACCGATCTATTTGGTGTTTAGTCTCGCTCCCTTGGCGGTGCTGTTTTTGTTGCAGCAAGGCGATCGCAGCAAGCGGATACGCGGCTTGATTCTGACCAGCGTGATCGCCAGTGTGTTGTCGGGATGGTTTTATATTCTGAATTTTGATTATCTGCACTACTATTATGTCGTCTGGAATACCGACGCCAACGCAAAGCTTCCGCTAAGTGAAGCGGTAAAACATGGCGAATTCGCTGGGCGTGCGATAGGTGCTGAAGTCCTGTATCTGATCGTCGGGTGGATGATCGGTCTTGTTTTCTTTACACGCAATCGCGGGACGTTCAAGACGATTTTGGATGCAACTCGCGATCGCTCGACGCCCGACTGGGCTCTACTTTGGGTGGGACTCAGCCCGAT
>NZ_JBFHFD010000305.1:0-9722 GCF_041583735.1 Novipirellula sp. | reverse complement strand
GACCAACTACGTCAGCGTCTGCAAGCGGATGGACAAGTGTTGCACTACGCGGGATCGACAAGCCATTCGGCACGCGAGCGAGTCTATTTAAAAGATTTAGAAGGAACCGTGGTTGATGATTCCAAGGCTCAATTAGCGGGATCGTGGCGGCCTAGTACGTCGTCATCCAAGTTCGTCGAACATGGTTACGTCCACGATGACAACACGGCCGATGGCAACGCGTCGATTGCGTTTGTGACCACGTTGCCAGCAGCGGGTGAATACGAAGTGCGGTTTGCGTATCCCGCGAATTCAAATCGAGCCAGTAACGTCAAAGTGATCGTGGAGCACGCCGATGGTTCGACCACGGTAATCGTAGACCAAAAAAAGAATCCAGCAATCGAATCGCTGTTTCTATCGCTGGGCAAATTTCGATTTGATGCGACCCGCAAAGCAAGCGTTCGAATCGTTAACGATGGTACCAACGGTCACGTCGTTGCGGATGCGGTGCAGTGGTTACCGGTTCGCTAGTTGGTTTTAATAACGCAATTTCAAAACGCAAAGCAACTTCAAAAAGCAAAGCCAAAGTCGTTAAGACTTTGGCTTTTGTCGTATGTCAGCGTACGGCGTCGTTGAGCGAGCAGCATTGTTAAACGATGCAGCGACGTATCGTGAGCGGGCGAGGCGACAGGGAAGCGTTGACACCCGAGGGCATGGGGCACACGTCTCGCCGCTTCTGCGGCTGCGATTTAGCGGCTGCCTTTGGCGCGAAGGGGAACGCCTACGGTCTGGGCCATCAGCGTCACGTCTTTCCAAAGGTTGGCGTTGTCGACATAGGCAAGATCCATTCGCATCCATTCGTCGAACGTGTCTGCCTTTTCTTTGGCCACTTGCCAATTGCATGTGATACCGGGCCGAACGTCCAATCGGCGTCGATGCCACGGTTGGCACGCTCGGCTTTCGCTAACAGGAAGTGGTCGAGGGCCAACGATCGACATGTCGCCTCGTAGCACGTTCCACAGTTGAGGCAATTCGTCAACGCAAGTGGATCGTAGCATCTGGCCAAACCGAGTGACACGAGGGTCGTTGCGCATCTTGAATGCGGGGCCGTCGCGTTCGCTCTTGTCTCGCAACTCGGCTTGCTGCGATTCCGCGTTGACAACCATCGTCCGCAATTTGTAAATCGTAAACGGTACCCCGTCACGACCTTCGCGTGATTGCAGAAAAAACGCAGGTCCACCGTCGCGTTTGATGAGGGCTGCTGCGAATGCGATCACAGGCGCCGCGAATAGCAATCCCGCACTGGCCACGGCAACGTCGAATGTACGTTTGACGACCGAATCGACTTGAAAGCTGACGTTGCTGACACGCGTCGACATCAGATCGAACGCTTCGCTGGAATGCGGCGTTGCCATCCGCGTCCCGCTGCCGATCAATTCGTCGTCGTGAAATCGACGGCGGTCTCGCCCAACGGGGTGCTTGTCGTGCAGTCGCACTTTGGTTCCGCCTGACTCTTGGTCGCCGCCATTTGCGGAGGAGTCGTCGGAATCGTCGTTGTTGAACGCCTGTGGGTCATAAACGCTAAGTGAGATCTCAGCCTTTAGGTGTGCGGAGCTCAGTAATCCGTTTAGGCGATCCATGACAATACGGCCACCCATCTCGGGTGTGTCAACGAGAAGCACGCCGATGGTGAAGCGATTGACATGCCCCTTTTCGTCGCTCATCCGCACGTTGCGACGAACCAGCTTGGCTAGGCTGCGGGTGTTTTTCGCCGTTCGGTGAGCGGCACAAAGTTCGATTTGCAAAACGCAAAATGGAATGTTGCGTCGCACGGTTCGGGCCCGCTCTCGGGCGATCTCACGATCAAATTCGCGACCCGTCAAGATCCATGTGTTGATGCGGCGTCGAGTGGTGTAGTTGGTCGCATAACGTGAAATCAGTTTTAGCACGGTGCACGTCCAATAGCAGAGGTAGAGATCAAGTTGGTTTGATTCAGCATCGGTTCATTGTGAATGGTTACGAAGATCGCAACGCCCTGCCCCCTCTCGAGTCGGGCCCATCCACTTCGGGTTTAAAGATACAAGTCCAACTAATTTTGAACAGTGTAACGAGCGAATGAATTAGGGGAATGCAAATTTTTGCTCAGCAAATTTCTCGCAATTTATTAGAACCAAGTCTAATTGCAACTCCTATGATGCCTATCATCATTTTGGACTGTCTTACCAAAATCATAATGATTCCATGTGCAATGGAGCGCAGTAAGGATGCAATCAGATCGATAACTCGCTCTCGGCTAGCGGTTAAATCATGCACGCAGGCAGCGATTTATGGTGCTGATTATGACAATGGTTTTTGGCCTGGATCGAGGTCGGTTTGGACGATCGGCCCCGTTGCCGATTGTTCGGTATCAAAGGCCGTCGATCGACGAGAATGCCGAGATAGGGTGCCACGACCACAGCGTGCATTCATTCCTAGGGGGGACGCGAATGGATTTTTCCCCGTTTTGACGAGGTTTATCGCTCGGCGGCGTCTGTTGATCCGTTTGCGAGTGCCGCTTGGATCGATCGGCTGCGGCACTGATGTTAGCGGAATTGCAGATCGTAGAAGATTTAAAGAATAAATGTAGAAGGATTTTTGCTAGTCAACTCAATCGCGATTCTTGTGCAACTTTGAATTGATAAAGACAGTTAGTAGGTCAACCAGATGCAACGCGACGACGCGAGTCGATATCATGGGGGATGGATCGTTTCGGTATTACTGAATTTAGTAATTCTACGGTCTATAGCCAACTGATTCTAATAGGGGTTTCCCCCAGCGTGCTCTCGCTGTTTTTCCAGCGAGAATCAGGCGGCGATTTAGCGCAGAATCCGCGTAGTTATGATAATCGGTGCCGCGTGTTCGATGCCACGGATTCACTTTGAATTTGAGGTTGTCGCGATTGATTCACCAAGCATACTAATTGCAGTCGCCTGATCCCGTCGTGGACGAGCGAAAAATGCCTATTGAATCTCCGTTTGACCCCGTTTTGTTCGGAACGGTTTGCGTGGTGGGGTGTTTATAACGGAGGCTTCGCCGGGGGCAGAGTCGGCCGGTTTGCATTCGGCCGGTTTGCATTCGGCCGGGCGGTGTTCGGCCGGGCGGTGTTCAGTGGCCGAAGTCCCAACGACCAAAGAAATCATTGATTGAAGGACGCGTATTGTGCTTTTGGCACGACTTCGCATTCGACGTGCAGGTGCCCTAAACGATCGCTACCCGCAGCAATCGTGGCTGGCGAATTGTATTTGAGTTCTCGCGTTTGATCGAACTATCCGAAGGCTCCGAATTTCAAGAGCCACCTCTGTGAAGAATAACGTTGTCAAATTCTTTTTATTCGCGTATCGCCGCACTTCAACGTGAATGGAAACAGAGCGTCATTGTCCGCACTCCATTGGCACTAGCGATTGCGGCGGGCGGTCGGACTCGCGTTCCCGATGCGTTTGGAATTTTGATGTACCACCGTGTTAGCGACGCGGTTCGCGGCTATCCTTTTCCGACTCTGAACGTTACGCCGGAGCGTTTTCGACGTCAATTAAGTGGATTGTTAAAGCGAGGCCATCAGGCGTGGCCTCTGCGACGAGCGCTCGCAGCACATGTTGCAGGGGAAGTGATTCCACGCAACGTCTTTGTTGTGACTTTTGACGATGGCTATGCGAACAATTTCACGCAAGCGTTTCCGATTCTTCAAGAGCTTGGGATTCCCGCAACGATCTTCATTGCCACCGCGTATCTGGATACAAACGAGCGATTCCCCTTCGAAGACTGGGCGCCGGCTGGATCCGACGCGGTTCCTGACGATTCGTGGCGTCCACTGACGACTGACGAATGCCATGCGATGCTCGACAGTGGCATTATCGAACTTGGTGCCCATACGCACACTCATACCGCATATCGCCATCAACCCGAGCCGTTTCGCGAGGATTTGCTAACGTCGATGCAGATTCTACGTGAGCGATTTGGGTATGAGGATTTGACATTCGCGTTTCCGTTTGGCAAGCGGCATCATGGATTGGCCGGACCGACGATGTCGCCAGCCGCACGCCAGGCTGGGGTATTGTGTTCACTGACCACCGAAAATGAATTGGTCTGCCCCGACAGCGATCCTTATGATTGGGGGCGGTTCACGGTTTGCCAGGGCGATACAGGGGCTACCATCTCGGCCAAACTGAATGGATGGTATAGTTTCATTCGTGACGGATGGCGTGGGATCCGTCGACGTACCCGAGATGTTGGCACGGTCACGACGTGAGATTACCTGCACTATTGCGGCGGAACCTATCACCTGCGTCCCCGGACGTGATTGGCGATGTTCGTATGCCTGTTTCGGATCGATTGCGAAGCGTACTGCAGAGTCCCAATTTGCGAGGAGGGTCGCTATCGGTACTGGATCAAGGGATCGTCAGTGCCACTAATTTTCTGACCACCGTGATGATTGGCCGGTGGTGTGGTCAAGATGGACTGGGAATCTACTTTCTCGCGTTCAATATCGTATTGCTATCGCGAAACATTCAATATCAATTAGTCGCTGGCCCCTATACCGTTTTTGCGCATCATCGGTCGCCGAACCAGCGGGCATCGTATGATGGCAGCACGCTGGTTCATCAATCGCTGTTAGCCATGTTTGCGGCGGTGATGACGTGGTTGTCGATTCGGTTTCTGATGCCTGATAGTGACTTGGCTTCCGGTGGGATACTGTTGGTCGTGCTGACGCTAACGCTGCCATTTATTCTGTTTCGTGAATTCATTCGCCAGGTGGAATTGGCTCATCTGAATCTGATCAGTGTGGTTTCGATTGATACCGTTGTCGCGGTGGTACAGCTTGTCGGTCTGGTGTCACTCGGTTGGCTCGGGGTGGTCAGTGTCGGGCGTGCATTTGCGTTGATCGGTGCCGGATCGCTATTAGCGGGAATCGGTTGGTTTGTCACTCGGCGCCCGAAGTTTGAATTTCACGTGCCTGAAATTTTGGCCGATTGGCGGAAGAATTGGTCCTTTGGTAAATGGGCGTTAGCAAGTCATTTGACCGGCAGTTCGATGCCTTATTTGATGCCTTGGATCACTGTGGTGGTGCGTGGTGAAGAGGAAACGGGGCTATTTGCGGCATGCACAACGTTGATCGGGTTGTCGAACGTGGTGGTGCTGGGGATCGATAGCTTTTTAACCGCACGCTGTGCCGCCAGTTTTGCCAGCGGAGGAACGCAGGCATTGAAGGGGATCCTGTGGCGTTTCATGGTGATCTTTTTGGTTCTGGTTGGCTTTTTCTGCTTAGCGGTGATCGCGATGGGCGGACCGGTGGTTCAGTGGTTATACGGGGCGAAGTATGTCGGTGCGGGGCCGATTATGGTGTTGTTGGCGTTTGGGGTTTTAGCGCGTTCGATGGGGATTGTTGCCGGTGCGGGAATTTGGGCGATGCATCTGCCTAAGGCCAATTTAATTTCCGACGTATTGACGCTGGTTGTTGCCATGGCGGTGACCTATTTTGTGGTCGAGTCGCATGGGGTGCTGGGGATCGCGATGGCAACGTTGGCGGGCTCGCTGGTCGGCGCGATCTCGCGAGGCACGACCGTGATCTACTTGTTACAGCGTGTCACGCTCACTGAATCGGATGACGCCATCGCGTTATCGGTGAACCAATGAGAGGCTCGCAAGTGATCCAACCGCGACTCGGCTATTTATTCGTCTTAAGCGTTCCAATGTGTGCGGCCGTCGCAACGCCACGTGGTTTGGAATTTGGCGGACTCAATTACACCGGTTGGTTGTGGTTGGGGATGCTGGTGTTGGGTGTGCTGTTGATCATGATCGAAAAGGCCATCTTTCGTGATCAGCGATGCGTACGTTTTCCGGTGATTCCATGGGCTGCCTATTTCGGTTTTAACTGGATCTCGCTGATTTGGGCCGATGATTTTGGGGCTCGCAATGTGCAGGATGCGATGCAAGTCAGCATGCCATTGGTGATCGGGGCTGCAGCCTCGATGTTCATCGAAACCAACGGTCAATTACGCTCGCTGCAGCGGGTTTTTGTGATCTCGATGATACCTCTGTTTGTGTCGCTGATCATTTGGAAATTGGATCTGATGCCGTCACTTGACTTTGACACCGGGATGCGTCCGTTGGGACTCACGGTGGGATTGGTGGGGTGTGTTTTCCTGGCCATGGCACCCCCGAAATATTTGCTTGCGGTCGCCGGTTGGGCAGTCAGTTTGGCGATCTGTTTCGCCTCGGGTGGGCGAACGGTTACCTTGTCGATTCTGGCGTTGCCGATGCTGCATCCACGTATCGGTACGAAACTCGGTCGTGTCGTGTTGTGTGTGCTAATGTTGGTATTAGCCGTGGTCGTGTTTCATTCGGATAGCTTCCAGCAACGGTTCTTTTATTCGGGCCATGGAACGCTCGAAGATTTGATGGCAGGGGATGTCCGCGGTTCAGGCCGTTTCGACGCCTGGCCCAAAATCTTGGACCATGCGATGTTAAATCCTTGGCTCGGTCATGGAATCGGATCGGCTTATGACTATGTCGCCATCGTTTGGCCTGGGATGAACCATGTCCAAAACGACTACCTACGAGTCTTTTACGAAACCGGAGCTGTCGGATTTGTCATTTTTATTGTGGTTGCCATTTGGCAATCAATCAGTCTGTTCGGCCACGTGCGATCGAGCACGGGATTGGTCCAGCAGACATTTTTGGCCGCCTGGTTGGGGTGGTTACTGTTTCTGATCAATGCAACGACCGGCAATCCGATCTCCTACAACCTGTGGTTCATGAACCCGCTCTTCGCATTGATGGGCGCGGCTTATGGTGTCCACGCCTTACAGTCCGACGCGTCGTCGTCCGTTTCGCCTGATCCTCAAGATAACCTTCATTTCTATGACCAAGCCTGATATTTCGATCGTCATTTGTACGCACAAGCGTCCTGATATGCTTAAGGATGCGTTGTCGAGTTTGATTCGCCAGGAGACTGATGGAGAATTCACCTACGAAGTGCTTGTTGTGTTTTCGTCGTGTCCGATCGAACAAGAACTGATCGACGATCTGCAGCAGCAGACCGACGCACCACTGCGTGCGGTGATGCAAACGCGACCTGGTCAAGTAGCCGCCCGAAACCTCGGGCTCGATGAAGCTGATGGTGAGTGGATTGCAAATTTTGACGACGACCAAATTGCCGAACCTTACTGGTTGAAAGAGTTGTGGAAGACAGCGGTCGAGCATCAATGCGAATGTGTCGGCGGTGCTTTGCAGCTTCATTTTCCTGATGGCTGTGATCGCGAATTGACTCCGAAAATGCAGCGGATGCTCGGGGCAACGGTGCCCTGGGATACCGTTCGACCTTATACCGATCAACAAGGTCCCGGTTCGGGAAACCAGATGTTGCACCGTCGTGTATTTGAGAAACTCGGTAAATATGACGAGTCGTTCACGCTCCGCGGTTACGACACCGATATGTATCGACGCATCCGCATGGCCGGTTTCAAATCTTGGTTTAATCCGCGTGCGCTCGGTTACCATGTGACGCCATCGTCGCGATTAGAAGACCAGTACTTTAAAGAAACATCGCTACACAACGGCTGGAGTTTTTCACGACGTGATCAATTAGAGCGTGGTTCGTTCAAAACGTTGTTGATTGCGGCGGCGCGAGCGGCTCAGTCAGCACTGGTTATCTGGCCTGGACTGCTCGTCTCGCGAATCATCGGCGGATCGAGTGACAATATTGACCGGCCGATCCAACTGTGGCGTAACGAAGGTTACATTCGCTGTACCCTTCATACGTTGTCGCCAAAAATGTTTCCTCAGCGTCGTTTCTTTGATCGATACGAGTTTCGTCCCGACGTTCGCATGGCGAAACTAGCGAAAGCATCGGTGGCCACCGAGCCCGTGACAACGCAAGCTTAAACCGGCTTGTTCTTTTCGAATTGGAAATGCGACGATGCGAATACTGTTGTGTCATAACTACTATCAACAAGCCGGCGGCGAGGATCAATCGTTTGCCGAAGAGGCGGATCTTGTCGCCCGACATGGGCACTCGGTCGTTCGCTATACGCTGCACAACGATGCAATCAAGACGATGGGGAAATTGGAGGTTGCGTCACGGACGATTTTTAATCGGCAATCCTATCGCGATCTGCGTCGATTGATCCAGCGTGAGAAACCCGATGTAATGCACTGCACCAATACGTTTCCGCTGATCTCGCCTGCGGCCTACTACGCGGCGAATCGCGAACGGGTGCCGGTAGTGCAGTCGCTGCGGAATTATCGTTTGATGTGTCCCGATGCCTACTTGTACCGCGACAACAAGCCATGCGAACTGTGCGTGGGCAAATCGTTTCCGTGGCCTGCGATCAAGCATCGGTGTTATCGTGGCAACCGGGCTGCCACCGCGACGGTCGCCTCGATGTTAACGGTCCATCGGTTGTTGGGCACCTACCAACGCCGTGTTGGTATGTTTTACGCATTAACCGAATTTGGTCGGCAAAAGTATATTCAAGGTGGCTTGCCGGAGCAGAAATTGGCGGTGATGGCCAATTTCCTCGATTGTGATCCTGGCGTCGGAACCGGGACGGGCGGCTACGCGTTATTTGCTGGCCGCTTGTCGCCTGAAAAAGGCTTGGACACGCTGCTGGCGGCGTGGCGACGGATGTCGCCGGCGATCCCACTGAAAATCGTCGGCGATGGTCCGATGGCTGACGCGGTGCAGCAAGCCGCAGCGGAGAATCCGACGATCACTTGGCTTGGCCGGCGGCCGAATCAAGAGATATTGAGCTTGGTGGGCGAAGCGTCCTGTTTGGTCTTTCCTTCGCTTTGGTACGAGGGATTGCCGCGTACGATTGTCGAAGCGTTTGCCAAGGGAACGCCCGTAGTCGCGTCGAATCTAGGCGCGATGGCGGAATTGATCGAGCACGATCGTTCGGGGATCTTGTTCGAACCTGCCAATCCCGAGGCGTTAGCGAATTGTGTCAGTGAAGAATCGCAGCGATCCGATGGATGGCAGCGAATGCGGTCCGCCGCACGCCAACGCTACGTGGACAAACACACCGCCGAAATCTGCTACGACCGATTGATGGAGATCTATCGTCAGGCCCGCGAGAACAGCAGAGCTTAAGCAGCGAGGCAAAAGTCCGACAGTCGGTTGGCCAAAGCGGCTAACCCATTTAGCCGTCTCTGCCGACTTCGTCTCGAATGAGGTGACTGCACTATCGACCGGTGGCAGCACAACCCTCGTGCAGCTGACGCCCAATTCCATCGGCTGTGGGTAGCGCCCGCGGCGCGTGCCGTCCGGTTGCGGCGAGTAAAGTCCGGTTGCGGCGAGTAAAGTCCGGTTGCGGCGAGTAAAACGTTCGGATTCGACTGGGCGGCCCCTCGCCGCACCGCTACAAAATCACCTAGTTAGTGCGAACGTCGATGGCATTGGGCTTGCGCCGCAGCGTTTTCGATGCTCGGTTCTATCAGCCTTTTTGGCGACTCAAGAACTCGGGCTTCGGGACCGGAGAAAACGGTTCACGTCGCCATTCGGCGGCCGGTGATGGATCATGCTGGATCACGGGTTCGCGGAAGTATTCGATCAGCAGAGCCAATCCACAACTTGCCATCAACGCCAGCATAAAACCTGCGACCATGGCGAGTTTCTTTTTCGGTGCCACGGGAATGGCGACAAACGTCGGCGGTTGCATGACGCTGACGTTGGAGATTTTTTCGAGCTGCATTGCTTCATCAATTCG
>NZ_JBFHFD010000304.1:0-9734 GCF_041583735.1 Novipirellula sp. | reverse complement strand
TTCACCACGAGGAATGTTCAGCCGTTGTTGCAGTCCAAATCCTGAGATGCCATAGATGATGCCAAAGTTTACGGTCTTGGCCTTGTCACGCATCTCACGCGTCACCTCTTCAGGGTCGACCTTGTAGACCTTGCTCGCCGTGACGGTATGAATGTCTTCACCACTGATGAACGCTTCACGCATCGCTTCGTCGCCGCTGAGTTCGGCCATCACGCGAAGTTCGATTTGCGAGTAGTCGGCCGACAATAGCACGTGATTTTCATCACGCGGTACGAATGCGGCTCGAATTTCACGTCCGCGTTGCTTCCGCACCGGGATCGTTTGCAGATTGGGGTCGTTGGATTGAATACGACCGGTCGCGGTCCACGTTTGGCTGTAATGCGTGTGTAGTCGACCTGTCTTGGGATTGACCGCCGCGGGAAGTTGATCGACGTAGACCGATTTCAATTTTCGGGCGCCTCGGTATTCGAGCACGTCGCGGATGATGGGATGCTTTCCGGACAAACGTTCGAGTTCGGCTTCGCGAGTCGAATATTGCCCGGTCGCCGTCTTTTTGGGATTCTTTTCGATCTCGAGTTCTTCGTACAGCACCACGCCAAGCTGCTTGGGCGAATCAATATTGAACTCGTGTCCGGTCGCGGCAAAGATTTGATTTTGCAGGTCCTCGATTTCACCGCTGAGCGTGCGTGAATATTCGTGCAACGCTTCGCTGTCCAACCGAATGCCTTCGTATTCCATATCGACCAAGACGCGGACCAACGGGAATTCGACTTCGTAACAAACCTGGCTCACGCCGGCCGCCTCGAGATCCGCACGCAGGATCTTAGCGACCTGGAACGTGACATCGGCGTCTTCACAGGCGTACTCGGCCACTCGCTCGACCTCGACGTCACGCATGTTCTTTTGGTCTTTGCCCTTGGGGCCAATCAAATCGCTGGTGGGAATCGGTTTGTAGCCCAGATACAGCGTGGATAGGTAATCGAGCCCATGCCGCATCTCGGGCTCTTTCATCGAGTGGGCCAACATCGTATCGACAAGTTTTCCGCGAACTTCGAAT
Source organism: Novipirellula sp. (assembly GCF_041583735.1). Taxonomy (NCBI): domain Bacteria; kingdom Pseudomonadati; phylum Planctomycetota; class Planctomycetia; order Pirellulales; family Pirellulaceae; genus Novipirellula; species Novipirellula sp. The sequence continues at coordinate 8,677 of NZ_JBFHFD010000304.1, read as the reverse complement.
CCGTGCCAACGCAACAATGAAAGATCGTACTTCAGGTTATGACCAATCTTTTCGATCGAATCATCTTCGAAAATGGGACGAAATTCATCGATCACCGCTTGCGCTTGCTCGGGGTTATGAGGACACACGACGTAGTAGGCCGAATGCGGCTCGAAACAAAATGCAATCCCGAGCGGCAATGCAGTGCGAGGATCGAGTGATGTCGTTTCGGTATCGAAACAGATCGAGTCTTGCAGCGCCAACTTGGCGATCAGATCGGCGCGTTCGGCCGCCGTATGGATCGTATGATAGGAATGCGGCACATCACGAATCGTTTTCTCTTCAACGGGTTCGTCGAACAACGTCGCTTGAATTTCCGATTCCCGTTTTTCGCGGACAACGTTAGCGCGAGCCGATGCGGCTGAGAACGACTTGCCAAAGACTCGTTTGCCGATCGCATCAAATTCGAGTTCCGTCAACAATGCCTTGAGCGCATTGGTGTCATAACTTTTCCACAACAAATCATCGATTTCGACGCTGTGCGGAACGTCCAATTGAATCGTAACCAGGCTCTTCGAGAGCATCGCTTTGTCCTGATTCGATTCGATGTTCTCTTTTTGTTTGCCTTTTAGCTCGGACGACTTGGCATACAGCTGTTCGATCGATCCGTACTTGGCGATCAATTTCTGAGCTGTCTTGGGACCGATCCCCGGGACGCCAGGAATGTTGTCGCTCGCGTCGCCCATCAAACCGAGGATGTCGATGACTTGATCAACTCGCTCGATTTCCCATTTCTGCAAAACTTCTTTGACACCGAAGATTTCAGCATCGCCCCCCTTGCGTCCAGGCTTGTAGACAAACACGTCTTCGGTGACGAGTTGGTCGTAGTCCTTGTCCGGAGTGACCATGTAAGTGCGATACCCTTTGGCCTCGGCTTGATGTGCGATGGTGCCAATCACGTCGTCGGCTTCATAGCCAGGCATCCGAATGCTGCGGATATTCAACGCCTCGAACAAGCGATCGATCAACGGCAATTGTTTGGCAATATCCTCGGGCATCTCATCACGCTGGGCCTTGTACTCGGGGAACGCTTCGTGCCGCGCCGTCGGCTCGGGCGTATCAAAGGCGACGGCGATATGCGTCGGCTCCTCGCGGCGAATCAAATCCAATACCGTGTTCAGCACCCCAAAGACCGCCGACGTGCAGATCCCGCCCGAGGTGAACCGCGGACTGCGAACCAGAGCAAAGTGGGCTCGGTAGGTGAGTGCCATCCCGTCGAGTAAATAGAGCTTTTTGTCGCTTGGGAACAGGTCGGACGTTGTATCAGCCATAGTCGCTGCAAAATGAGGAAGCGTGTCAATGAATAACGTTATTTTTATCGCACAAGTGTCACTGGCGTAAGCCGATCGATTCGCTACAACTATTTTGCCGATCCTCGTCCGATGACAGGCTGGAAGCCTATCCCACTTTTTTCTTTGATTGATCTGTGTCTTATGCGTGTTCTCGTTACCGGGTGTGGCGGATTTCTTGGCCGCCAGATTGTCCGTCAATTGCTTCGCCGCAACGACTCGGTAGTTGGAATCTCGCGGGGCGTGTATCCCGAATTGGTCAACGAGGGAATGCAGCACGTTCGTGGCGATCTAACCGACGCCACTTTCTGTCAAAACGCAATCCGTGATGTCGACGCAGTCATTCACACTGCGGCGGTCGCGGGGGTTTGGGGACCTTGGGAGCATTTTTATTCGATCAACAAACTAGCGACCGATCACGTCATCGCGGCTTGTCAAGCGAACCACGTTCGACATCTCGTTTACACAAGCAGTCCCAGTGTGACGTTTGATTCGCAGCACCAACGCAATCTGGATGAATCGGCGGCTTATCCAAGCCACTGGTTATGCCATTATCCCCACACCAAAGCGATGGCCGAACAGGCGGTGTTGGCGGCACATGTGCCAGGGCAACTGAACACCATCGCGCTGCGGCCACATTTAATTTGGGGAGATGATGACCCGCACATCATTCCGCGGATTTTGGATCGTGCTCGACGTGGGCGTTTGAGAATCGTGGGCGATGGAAAGAATCAAGTCGACACGGTGCATGTCATTAATGCTGCGGCCGCCCACCTCGACGCGCTCGATTCGCTTGATCGTGACCCGGATCGGGGTGGTGGGCGAGCCTACTTTATCGCGCAAGACGAACCAGTGAATTGTTGGGACTGGATTCACGAGATTTGCGAGATGGGCGGCGTCAGACCACCCACACGCAAAATCAGCTACAAAACGGCGTATCGAATCGGAGCGGTGTTGGAATCGATCTATCGCACGCTTGGGCGAACGCAAGAGCCGCCGATGACACGCTTCGTGGCCGCTCAATTGGCTAAGGATCATTACTTTGATATTTCGGCGGCAAAAGAGCGGCTTGGCTACCACGTTCGCATTTCGATGAGCGAAGGACTCGATTCGCTACGCCAATCGCTCCGTGACGGTCACGCTAAGCGAGACCAGTGATGGCTGCGTCCGATTAGATTTTCGAGATCGGCGAAATATTCCGGATAGGTTTTGGCCGTGCATGACGGATTCTTGATTTTGACGCCCGCAATCCTCAGTCCCGCCAACGATAAACTCATCGCCATGCGATGATCGTGGTACGTTTCCAGCACCGCACCGTGTAACCCTTTGATGCCATCGGCAGGGGGTGTGATTGTTAAGCCATCTTCGTGCTCGGTCACCGTCGCGCCGAGCTTGTTTAGCTCGCAAGCCAAATCGCCAATGCGATCGGTTTCTTTAAAACGGTTATGTGCAACACCACGCACTCGAGTAGGGCCGTCGGCAAACAGAGCCACGACTGCTAATGTTTGCACGGTATCGCTGATTGCGTTCATGTCGATATCGATGCCGCGAAGCGGACGCCCGGTGACCGTGATCCCGTTGTCGTCTTCGTTGACCTCGCAACCCATTTTTTTCAGCACGTCGACAAAGCCGACGTCTCCTTGCATCGCGGCATGCGTCAGCCCCGTGACGGTAACCGAACCGCCACTAATCGCCGCGGCGGCCCAGAAGTAACTGGCGGCCGATGCGTCGGGTTCGATCGCGTAATCCAGACCACGATAACCGTAGCCATCGGTGTTGGCGGAACTTGAGATATCAAAAGCAATGCTTTGCCCCGCAGCGAGTCCCGAGGTGACCGTGGTGACCTTGCCACCAAACGACTCGATCACTTTCGAGGTCATGTCGACATAGGGCCGTGAAACCAATTCGCCCGTGACGGCGATCCGCGTGGTACGAGTAGGATTGGCATTGGCGTCGCTTACACCGATCGGCGCGGCCATCATCAACCCGCTTAAATATTGGCTGCTGACGGAGCCCCCCACATTGATTTCTCCGGCATGCCATCCCGCCGAATCGATCACGACCGGAGGGCATCCGTTTACCGATTCCGCGTGAATGGTTCCATTCATGATCGGGACAATCGCATCGACCAGATCCCCGATCGGCCGCTCATGCATCCGCGGAACTCCGTGCAGAGTGTATTGCCCTGAGGCCGCTGAAAGCGCCGCGGTGAGAAAACGAATCGTCGTCCCGCTGTTGGCGATAAACAGCGAATAAGGTTCGCTTTGACTTGAGGATGTCGATCGCGGTCCGGCGTTGTTGACGACGATGGTGCGTCCGCCGTCGGACACGTTAATGTCCAGCCCGATCGTTCGCAGCGCCTCGATCATGACTTCGGTGTCTTCGCTACGAAGTGCGCCGGTCAACTTGGAGGTTCCCGAGGCAAATGCGGCACAGATCAAAGCTCGATTCGTCAGGCTTTTACTGCCGGGCGGCTGAATCGCACCAGTCACAGCGCCGCCGGGCACCACTTCGACGACGGTTTCACCGCGATCCGTGGGAACGATTGCTTGGGGGCCTGATGTTGCTTGTGAGCCCGATGTACGGTCGGTTTGGGGAGACGAGGACTGAGGTTCGCGCATGATCGCAGACAGTGAGGAAACGAGGTTACATCGCCACTGGTGTACCCTGAGTCCGCACGACCAACGACCCGATAATCATAATCCCCAGCGTGCCGGTGTGAACCAACCATGCATCACCGCTTAGAGCGACCGTTCGCATCGTGACAAATGTCATGACTAATAACGCGATGTAAAACTGACGCTCAGACCAACGGGCCAAGTCGCCATGGCTGACTTTGCTCAGGCACAAAATGGCAAGCGCAAGCAGGGGCAGGATGATAGCATCGACGATTCGGAGAGTTTGGGAAAGATCCGACACGTGATTTGCTCCGGAAGATGAGATGAGATGAGATGAGGTCCGATGCCGCTTGTCTCATTTTGTATATCCCCCTCGATAGACCGACTTTAATGAATCGGCGAAAATTGCGGAAAATAGTGGGTGTGCGCGAGACATGCTAACCCGAACCAACCACTTAATCGTCAAAGCTTTCCTAAAGTGACTCAGCTTTCCTAACCGATAGAAACGTTAGCCTTCGTTTGGCGATCGATTTTCTGTTTGCGCGTACGATTTCTGGATCGGATCTCGAGTCATGGACTTTTCCACGATTATTGCCTCTGTCGCAAAGAAGCTGCTGCTACTGGCTCTCCTGGTTGGGCTTGCTCCGACCACCGGATGCCGGATTTGCGCGGAATGCGAAGATCTGGCCTACCCCGCCTACGGGGGTGCATGGCAGCGAACGCGTCGCGACGGGGGACGAGTCGGCAGCATCTTTGACCCTGCTGGGGCACGAACTCCCGAATTGGTCAATCGTGATCTGCCACTGAGCCCAGACGAGAAAGAGCGTGCGAAACGCAGCGGTGACGAAGATCGTCCGCTCGAGGAGACCGATGGCATCTCGGCCGAGCCCGATTCGATGAACCTTGACAACGAGGATTCCGATCGAAACCAGTACGATCAAGAAATGCAACGCAAAGAGAAAGAACTGCGAGACCTGGATCTCGATGAAATCCGGATTTTGCGAGGCAGTCCGGAACCGCTCACCGGAATCTAATCAGCACGTCTGCATGAGAGCGGTCGACCGCTAAGTCCGCAGAGCGAGCACGATCCGAACCCGACGTTTGAGCGAGAGACCGACACAAACCAATTTTGCCTCGCTGACGCATCGGGGTTGGGATTTATTTTTATCCAAACGCTCTCGGATGACATCGGGCATTGACCATGCTCGTGGAAACCGTACCTGTCGTTTGAAAAATCCGAGCCTACTACCTTTCCGAGCCTACTACCTTCACGTTTGGCTCTGCTTTAGGCTGTATTGATCCACTTTATGTTTCACACCACACGAGCCATTTCCATGTTGGATCTTCGTCGTTTCGTCCGAGACATTCCAGATTACCCTCAGCCGGGGATTCTGTTCCGGGACATCACCCCGATGTTGGCCGCCCCCGAGGCGCTGGCAGCCGCAACCGAGGCATTGGCCAAGCCGTTTTTGGACGCCAAGATTGACATCGTTGCGGCAGCGGAAGCCCGCGGATTCATCTTTGCTGCTCCGCTGGCGATTCGCCTTGGTGCCGGTTTTGTCCCGATTCGTAAACCTGGCAAGCTGCCTTTTGACATGCACTCGTTTGCATACGAATTAGAGTACGGCACCGATGAGCTACAAATCCATGTCGATGGGGTCAAACCAGGCCAACGCGTGTTGATCGTCGACGACCTGTTGGCAACCGGCGGAACGATGGAAGCATGCTGCCGATTGTTGGAAAAATGTGATGCCGAAATCGTCGGCTGCTCATTCCTGATCCACTTGGTGCAACTTGGCGGCAAAGAGCGGCTGAGTCCCTACTCAGTGCACTCGGTTCTGAACTATGACCAAGACGACGGCGAGACCGAATTGAGTGCTCAGAACGAGTTTCCCAATCCAACGGTTTAACAAAGTCGTTGATCGCTCCGCGATCAAAACGAGCGCCGATTGCAAGCAACGCCAGGACTTTCATTTCGCAGCGGCAATCAAAAAAAATTCTCCGCGACGTTCGTTACCACCATTCTTTGATCTCGGTGTGGATTCCTTTGTAAACCCACGTAATTGCGGCTTGGATGTAGTGCGCCGAGCCTAGTTTTTCGCCGATGCCAGGAAGTCCTAACATCGCGATAAACGCGAGCACGAAGCCCCCAAACGCAAGCGAGCTGTTATCCGATTGTTTGTAGCGGTTCCGCCGCAACGTGGGCCACCAAGTCGACCGTATCGGATCGGGTTTGGTCAGATCACGCAAACGACGAACCGCAAGTTGCGCGTTTCCATCGGGTGCGTTGAAGATCCACTGGGGATGCACTTCGGTGCGCGCGTCAGCGTATTCGAGTTCCCAAGGACCAGAAATCTGTATTTGCGATGCGTGTTTGGCAGCCACTGTCAACGTAAATCCATCGATTGACGTCTCTTGAACGACCACCGGGATGCGTCGACGCCCAATTCGTATTACCGCCTTACCATCGGATTCTTGAATGGGACAGCGAAAAAAAGACGATTCGCCTTCGTGGAGTTCTGATTCAGAACCGGTTTCGATTGTTTGATTCATACGATTAGATTTTCCATCGTCGGGAAGCAATGGATGTTTGAAAAGGAGAGAGTTCACAAACGCGATTCCCCTCGGCAATAGAACTCTCCAGCAAACCCTACTGCCAAATCGAAGCTGGAGACGAAACGATCGGTTACAAGAATTCCGAAAGAGAATACGTTGAGGCAGAACGTGCGATTTGTATCGATTAGGCAGGCTAGAGATTTGTCGCATCTCACTTTTCCGCGAGTGGACGAGGTGACGAGTCCCGAGTTTGTCCCTCTTTTCGCTGGAAAGCGGTGCCTCGTCCACCACGCGCCCCCTGTCAAACCTTGCCGATTAGGTTGACTTGTCCCCAAAAAACTGTTGGGAGTATGGTAGCGGTCGAATCGTGTCGATGGACAACAGAAACGCGGCTGTGTGTTACCACAGCTCGCACTTCGTCCTGTGGCTCGAACCCGAGACTGTTTCCCCATGCGTCCCATCGCAATCGCACTGCTGTGCGCGGGCATCGCGACGATCACGTGGTTTTCCGCGTACGCGGATGACTCGTCGATCTCCGCCCCCCGACGACCGGTACGGATCGCTGCAAAACAAAGCGAGCGTCTCGCGAGAGAAAAACAGACACGCGACGTGCTCGCACGCCAAGACGATGTGCTCGCACTCCAAGACGACGAGGATCTGCTCGCGAGCGATGAGGACCGGTTGACATCCGACGCGATGTCAACCGAGCACGACTTGCTCGCCAGCGACACGTTGGAGGGAGACGACCTGCTCGGGGAGGACGACCTGCTCGGCGGGGATGATCTGCTTGGGCCAGACCCGCTGATCAGCGGGCGGGGTAGTGAACGCGACCGGTTATCGGATCCGCTGGACTACCTTGGTCCTTCGATCACCGCCCCCGAGGCTGCCTCGACCAAGCCAGCTGCTGCCGCCGCAAAAGATCCCCACGAGGCCTTGTGGACCGAGAACAGTTACCCATCGGCCGAGACGTGTCGCAGTTGTCACCCGAAACACTATGACGAATGGAGCGTCAGCTCGCATGCTTATGCAGTCGTCTCGCCGATGTTTCAGCGGTTCGAACAAGCGATGCAGGAATATACCCAAGGAACCGTTGGATCGTTTTGCGTGCGTTGCCATTCTCCCGTGGCGACTCAGCTCGAGTTGCCTCGATCAACCAGCGTGCTCGATATGCCACCGGTGGTTCGTGAAGGGATCACCTGCATCGCCTGCCACCGAGTAAACGAACATTATTGGCGTGGCAGCAACGGCGACCGGCGGATTGAACCCGGCGACATTCACCAACCGGTCGGTAGCGGATCGCATCATACCGGCGTTGCCGACGCAGTGGCTCGTGCGGAGGAGTTGAAACTGAAAACGTCGCCGCATCAAACGGGCCCCGGCCAACCGATGCACTCGGCGAGTTTTTTCTTCGAGCCATTAACCAACAGTGACGTCTGTGTTTCCTGTCACCAAGTCGCGGTCCAGCCTGGGATTGCATTGGAAGTCGTGCACTCACAATACCGTCACGGCCCGGCCGCGGCGAAAGGCATTTCGTGCCAAGATTGTCACATGGGTGCCGTTCCTGGCAAGGCCGAGGGCTACGAGCATTGCCACGCCGCCGTGCTGAATGACAAACCGTATGGCGAACCAAAAAAACACGCGAATCATTCGTTTTGGGGTCCGGGCTACCCGATCGCCCACCCTGGAATTTTCCCTCACAATCCCAAAGCTAAACAATATTCGCCTCGCCAGTGGCTCGATTTCGATGACCGGGCGGGTTGGGGAACCGAAGCATTTGAGCAAACGGTTACACCGGGCATGTATTTTCCACCGCCATGGGATAACACCGATGACCGCCGGGATGCACGCCGCATCATTGACGCCAACCTGCTAAAGATCGAAGAGAAACGGTCCAGCGCCGTAATCACCCTCGAAGCGGGCGTGGACGTCAAAGGTCCGATCTTTCTGAGTGAACCTCGCTCCGGCGCTCCGCTGAACATCGCGTATCGAGTTTCCAATATCAGCGAAGGGCACAACTTGCCGACCGGATCGCTTGGCGCCCAGCCCCAATTGTGGCTGAACGTCGCGTTGATCGATCCCGATGGACAACGCGTGTGGGAAAGTGGCTACCTCGACTCAAACGCCGATCTTGCCGACATGAACTCTTACGACGTGGCCAAAGGGCGAGTGCCGCGA
>NZ_JBFHFD010000303.1:0-9751 GCF_041583735.1 Novipirellula sp. | reverse complement strand
CTTGCCTCCGTTTTTACGATCCACGGCGCTGAGATCGGCTTGGTGAAAGTAAGGGTTACCTTGGGCAAAATTTTCGCCTTGCGCGGCGTCTTTGTCTTTGCCTTCACCCCATCCACCGCTGATCACCACATCGACACCTTCGAGCGGTTTGTCGCGATGAGATGACGACCGCAATCCGACCATGTCACGTGCGATATCTTGATAGTCGTAGCGAGCCACGTTGTTGGCATAAGCCGCCCCTGGAGTCGCATGACTGAGCGGAACATTCGTAACAACACCGATCTTATAGCCTTGTGGTTGTAATTCACGAGCGATCGGCACGATGTGCTCACCATCGACGGTGTAGTTGATCGATCCGTTATAGGTTTTCAAGCCCGCAGTCATGCTGACGGCCGATGCAGCCGAGTCGGTGACGCTATGCGGCTGAGTCCGATCCAAGCCGAGCAAGTAGTCGCTGTTGCTTTGTTCGAGCCACGGGTACGCCCCACCTCGCTTGACATCGAAGCCACCGGACGCGTCCTTGCCGCCGCCAAGCACCACTTGCGAATTGACATCAAACTTAGTGCCACCGAGCCGTGGACTGGTGCAAAAGAATCCGAAGTCGGTTTTTGTGCCACGGTAATTTTGAAACGACAAGACATCGCCTCGGCCGGTGTCGTAGCCGACTTTTCCCGCCTTGTAGATGGCCGCCGCTCGCGTGGTCTGCCAATCCATTCCATCAAACACGAACAAAATGATGTTCTTGCGACCTTGTTCAATTGCTTTCTTTTGCAACCGATAGACGTCGGTTTGGTCGAAGTAGGGTGCAGTGGGATTTACCGTGTCGCTGGGGACGTTTCCATACAGTTTCTGTAGACGTTTTGGGTCGCTGTATACACTGCCCTCTTCGCGAAGTGAATCAAGCGTGATGCCAAAGGTATAGATCGGAATCAACCGATTGCTATGGTTCAGCCACGTGCTGTAGCGGTTTGGGATATGCCCCCAATGACCCCAGGGGGCCGATTGTTTTTTGATGGCGTCCGATTGCAGTTCACGCATCGAGTCAATGGGCGGCGATGTCGGAGCGGTCGAGTGAGGTTGGGAGGACGATTTTGAGGAAGCTTCCGCAGCAACGGCGACCGCCACTGCTGCGTCCTTGCCATGGCACGCGTCGATCCAACCCATGCTGGATGTCGCAATCAAGGTAAAACAAAGTGGCAATGAGAAAAATCGCATGATTCAGGTGGGGTCAGAGGAACGTCGTGACGACAGCAAACGAATTCAACGGACTCGGTCGCTGGCCGTTTTGCCCACAATACCTGCTCGCCAATCGTTTGTCAGATCCCTAACTTCGATTCTCGATCCTTGATTAACCGAATCGTCATTTTATCAACACGCAAACGCCACAAAAGTAAGGCAGAGAAGCCCACGCCGATTCCCAAACTACTCCACTGATAGAAGGTTAACCCACCCGCTAGTTGTGGTTCCGGACGCCACGACTCGCTGACGAAGCGGAACATGGCGTAAGCGATCACGTACAGCAGCATCCAGTGCGGAGTCCCTCTTCCTTTGCGGATCCCGTAGCCCGCCAGGCAAGCAAACAAGACATGGAACACGAACTCGTACAATTGGGTTGGATGCCGCAGTAGTAATCCGCCGTCCTCGGCCGCCGAAAAACGTAGCCCCCAACTTTGGTTCGTCGCCACGCCGTAGCAACAACCATACAGCAAACATCCGATGCGGCCGATTGCGATTGCAATGGCAACAGGAATGACAAACGTGTCCCCCGTGGAAATGCGCACATAGAAGGTCCACTTGGCGAACTCGACTCCCAAGTATCCGCCCGCCAATCCCCACAACACCGTTTTGCCGTCGCTGAACCACAGATCCAACAGGTTGCCACCGGCAAAGGTGCCCGCCAGCAGGAATGGTAGTTTCGCCGCGACGGTCGCGCCCACCAAACCGCCGACCAAAATCCCGATTCGCTGCGCGGTATCCAGTTCTATCGACCGTTGCCGACGACGTATCCAATAGGCTGCAATCGCCGCAGCTAACCCCATACAAACGGCGTAGGCGATTCGAGATTGAAACATCAAAGCTTACGACTTAAGCGGTGGAAGCGACAAATGGCCGGGGCGGTACAACGTGTTGTACGCACAGAACGGAACCATGTGACCACTTGGCAATACGTGATGCGTACAACACTTCATCAGTTGACGAATGTCGAAATTGTATGCGTCAAGAAAGCTCGTGATCGTGACTCGCATCAAGTCTTTGGCGGTGGCTTGTTGAGCAAGCACGCGAGCGAAGAAGCGATCGAGCACTGGATCCATACTTGCGAATGAATCGACAAATTTTGTTTGGGTTGGCGATTTCGCAGGATCAAGCGAGACAACGTCCGCACAACCGCAATCGCTTCCACAATGCGACATGCGTTCAAGAAACAAGCGGACGAGTTGCTGAGATCGCTCGGGTGTAAAACTGATGCCCCCGGCGATCAAGTCAAGGTTGTCGGCAACCGGTGCGATTTGATTCAGGGCTGCCAGGCGTTTTCCATCTCGCGCCGCCAACATGATTTGATGACAGTTCGGGTGAGCACAGGGAAGCGGCGTGAAGTCGTGCTCGCCGATCATCCCGTCGCTCGCCTTGGCCAATCCTTGGATCACGTCTGGAAACGTCACGCGGTCTTCTAAGTCGGCGGGCAGCCAATGCCGACCGCTAAACGTTGCCGGTTGAAGACTTAGCCCCGTCACATTCGTTCGCCCCAACGCCTCGGACCACAAATCGCGGTAGAAATGGACATCCAGTGGCGCTGTAAGCGTCGACACCAACGTGACATTCAAATCGGCTTCGCCCAGTCGGTCCAGGGCACGGCGTTTGACATCGATTACGTCTTCGCCACGCACCCGGCGAACCAGTTCGCGGTCCATCCCATCCCACTGGAAATAGATTTCGATGCGATCCCGGTTCTTTGCCAATCGCTCGACCAGTGCCGCATCTTTGGCCAATCGCAATCCGTTGGTGTTGATCATGACGTAATCAATCGGCCGAGCGAGTGCCTCGTCCACGATACGCTCAAATTGCGGATGCAGCGTCGGTTCACCGCCCGACAATTGACACACCTCGGCGTGCCCTTCACACTCGATCAACCGATCAAGTGAGGCGATGATATCGTCAAGCGAATGGTCTTTCCCGGACGGCCCGCTTGATGCGAAGCACATCGGACAACTCAGGTTGCAGCGGTCGGTCAGTTCCACCAATCCGATACAGGTGTGTTGTTCATGTTCTTCGCACAGCCCACAGTCGTGCGGACATCCTTTGTCGGACTCGGTCGATCGCATTAGCGGCAAAACCGATGCGGTATGTCCTTCGCCGCGATCCCACCAGGAAGCATCGCTGCAAACAAAGTCCTCGCGGACACCATGCTGTGGGCATTTTTTGCGAAAGTAAACGCGTTGCCCTCGCGTGATGATTTTTGCGGGCACCACGGTCATGCATTCAGGGCACAGCGAAGCGGTGGTGCCGATCATGACGTGATCGGCGCGTGGTCGAGGATCGATCGCTGCGATCGCGGATTTAGCAAGCGGGATTCTAGGACGATTGATCATTCGCTTGCACTTTCATGTCGAGCGATCGCGGCGTCTTGACGAGCACGCGCGGCATAGCGTGAACGTATCACGGTTGCGATACAGGCGATCGCCAATGTGAAGCTGCCGATCACCGAGATACTAAGTCCAACCATCGAAGGACCGTAGCCGGCATTGCCGATGGTCATCATCGTTAGCAAGCCACTGGCGGTGCAAACCGGGAAAAACAAGACGAAGACAATCGGCGTTAACAGCAGCGGCAATACCCATTTCCAAGGCATCGTCACGGTCACGCCGCGCAGCAGCGAAACGACGACCCACAACGATGCAAACCCCAGCACACCAAGCAGCAGAATCATCATGCCAGGGTAATTTCCGATCGCAACACCGCTAAATGCGACGATCATCAGCAGGATTCCCCCGATCGCACCCACCGCCGCGACCGCGGTCATGCCTCCGGCAAACCTAACGGGCCCATCTTGAGGCAACACCGTTGGTGCCGCTGCTGCGTCGGTTTCGACAGGCGGTTGATAGGGATTTTCCATGATGGAATCGCTTTGCCGTTTTATTTTTTTCCAATCGCGATCAGATATTCTTTACGGTCTTCGCCAACCCCGATCCCGGTTCTTATCAACAAGCGGTCGTCGATCGCGACGGGAGTGGCAAAGATCGAATCGCCCGACGGGTTCTCGGACAGCAAGTCAAATCGGTTGGGCGTTGCCGCGACGACATAGATCATTCCCGCTTCGCTGGCGATATAGATCCGGTCTCCTACCAACATCGGCGAGGCGCTAATTCCGCCTCCGAACAATCGCTTTTTCCACATCTCCGTTCCGTCTTGCGTCCGCCAACAATACAGCACGCCATTGTCAGCGGCGCCAACGACATGGTCTGGGATCGTGAGTAAGGATTGTTCATAACATTGTACCGGATTCTCCCACAGCACGTTGTGTTTTCCTGCGCCGCTAACACACCACGTTCCTGATTTGGGATTGCCGCCGCTGACCATGATTCGCTGTTGTTCGTCCCAAACGATGGTGCCACAAATGGCCTCGGTCGCAGTGTCGACGCTCCATAGTTCTTTGCCGTTGCGCGGGTCATACGCACAAATCTTATCCGCACCGGCAAGCAGAATCTGGCGTCGACCGGAAAGAGTCGTCACGATCGGCGACGCAAAGTTCAAGTTTTTAGGACGCGTGGTCTTCCAGACCTGTTTGCCGGTTTGCGAGTCCAGCGCATATAGCCCGCTGTCTTCGCCATCGTACTCGGCCGCGACGATCACAAGATCGTCTTCGATTATCGGGCTTGCCCCATAGCCAAACTGAAACGCCTCGGGTGCAAATTTGCTCACCTTCTTCTGCCACACTTCGCGACCTTCGGGGGTCAAAGCGGTGACCCAAATTGCATCGTCAGTGTGAAAGGCAACGTAAACCCGAGTGCCGTCAAATGCTGGGCTCGGTGACGCATAGGAATTGTGCGGGTGAATGCGTTGGGGCAACGTGCCGCGGTGGATCACCCATTGGTCCAGCAATCGTCCATCGGATCGATTGAGCTTCAGGACACTTTGCGTTTGTTTGTCGGATTCCGCAGTGGTAAGAAAAATCGATTCTTGGACCACAATCGGAGTCGAATGCCCCCGTCCTGGAATTTTGGTACGCCAAGCAACATCGCTTGCGGTCGAAACGTCCCAGCGAATCGGCAGTTTGACTTCCGATGCGGCATGGTTGTTGGCATCGGGGCCTCGCCATTGTGGCCAGTCCTGGGCTGCCCCATTCTGGGCGATTAGTGGAGCGAGTCCCAGCATCGAGAGCAGAAGCAGAATGGGTTTCATTTTATTTTCCTCAGAAAAGGCACCGCGATTCGAAAAGCCGCGATTCGATAATGAAGGAGCGGACGGGCGGCGTGATCAGAGTCGATCAGTTTAGTGCATCGACACCGTTAGCTGAACGTGGGACCTGTGGAAGCGAGTTTTGCGTTACAATCACGCCACAAACGAATTGAATCAGAATCATTCATTGTCGTCATTCATCAAGATTTCTCGGAGAATTCAATGCGAGCTGGAATTGTTGGAGTCGGATTCATGGGCTGGATCCATTACTTGGCCTATCAACGATCAACCCGAGCCGAGTTGGTCGCGTTTGCCAGTCGCGACCCCAAGAAACGCAGTGGAGATTGGCGAGAAATTAAAGGAAACTTCGGGCCTCCGGGAGAACAGATTGACGTCAGCGCGATTAACGTGGTCGAGTCGTTGGATGCGATGTTAGAGGACGATTCGATTGATCTAATCGATATCTGTCTGCCGCCTCATCTGCACGCGGATGCCATCCGTCGCTGTTTTCAAAGTGGCAAGCGAGTGCTTTGTGAAAAACCCCTCGCGCTCGATGCGGCGACCGCCCAAGCACTCGCCGCCGAAGCAAAACCGGGCCAATTGATGGTCGCTCACATTTTGCCGTTCATGCCCGAGTTCAAAATCTTGGTCGATGCCGCAGGCGATGGCCGCTGGGGCAAACCGATCGCCGGACGCTTTAAACGCACCATCAGCCCGCCGGATTGGATCCCCGATTTTTATGATCGCAGCAAAGTCGGGGGGCCGCTTGTGGATCTGCAAGTCCATGATGCGCATCTCATTCGCTTGCTGTTTGGGATGCCCCGTGCCGCGTCGTGTGCCAAGCAAAGCAAAGATGGCACGCCCAAGTTTTACGAAACCGTGTTCCAGTTCGAAGACCCTTCGTTGGTCGTATCGGCAGGCGGAGGTGTGATCGATTCACCCGCGCGCGGATTCACTCACGGTTACGAAGTCAGCTTCGAAAAGGCGACGCTGCAGTTCGAGTTCGCCGCCTATGCCGACGGCAGCACCGCGTCGATTCCGCTGACGATCATGAATGCGGATGGTTCGGTCGAGCGGCCCACACTCGGTGATGGTGACCCAATTGCCGGATTCATCGAAGAGATCGATGCGGCAGCCGAAGCGGTCGCAGGCTCCGACGTCTCGCCGATCCTTGACGCGAAAACTGCAGCCGATGCCCTCTCGATCGTCGAAATGCAGCTCTGAGCCGCCGGCCTATCGGACAGGATGATGTTTTTGCTAGCACCGCAAATTGACTGTCAAATTCAAATCGCCCGCCCATTTTGCTGCTTGGGCGATTGCAGAGATTGCGGCATAATGATTTCGCGACACGCGATTTTTTTGGCAATCCATTATCCAACCCAAGGACGGCAGACAGCATGGAGGCAATTTGGCCCGATCAGCCCGCGTTTGGCTTTGGCATCGATTCACTCAATCCGCACGCGCCGCGTGGGATCGAAGCGGTCGGGGGCCAGACCAAGCGAGAGATTCGAGACCAAATCGTGCAGACCTGTCCGCAGGTTCCCGGCGTGTATGGCATGCTCAGCCGCAAAGGGGATTTGATCTATGTCGGCAAGAGCAAGTCGCTCCGCTCGCGATTGCTCAGCTACTTTGCCGATTCAAACAAGGACGAAAAAGGCGGCCGCATTATCGAGAACACGCGAGCGATTCAGTGGGAAACCCAACCGAGTGATTTTGCCGCGTTGGTTCGTGAACAGCAATTGATTCGCCGTTTCTCACCTCGCTGGAATGTTCAGGGAGTGCCAAAGCGTCAACGCCCCGTCTATCTGTGTCTGGGCCGCGTTCCCGCCCCCTATTTCTTTTTGGCGGCCAAGCCACCGCAAGATTGTGTCGGCGTGGAAGGGCCGTTTTACGGTGCCAAGCGGATGCAGCGAGCGATCGATGCACTCAACAAAGTGTTCCGATTGCGAGATTGCAGCCAACAACAAGTGTTTCATTTTGCCGAACAATTGCAGCTGTTCGATCTCGATCATCGACCCGGTTGTTTGCGACTTGAACTGAACACCTGCTTGGGCCCCTGTGCAGCCGCCTGCACCGGCGACGCCTACCAGACGCAAGTCAACGCAGCTCAAAGTTTTCTCGAAGGGTTCAATGACGAGCCGATTGTGGCGCTGCAAGACCAAATGGAAAACGCTTCGGCGAATCAGCAGTACGAGTTGGCGGGGCGAGCTTACGAGACGCTGGCATCGGTCAAGTACGTGCACCGCAAATTAGCGATGCTTGCCAAGGCGCGCCGTGACTATACCTTTATCTATCCGGTGCCCGGTTACGATGGATGTCACACATGGTATTTGATTCATGGCGGTGAATTGGCGGCCGTGGCGGCGGCCCCTAAAAATGCAGAGCAGTACGCGCGGATGAAGCCGACGCTCGAGCACTGGAAAGCAATCACCGCAAACTCAATCGATCGCGGTCACGGCGCGTATCCTCACACGCTAAACCTGGTCGCGACCTGGTTCCGCAAGAACCGCGCCGAGCGGCAGCGGACGTTCCTACCCGAACAAGCCGGCCGCAAGTACCGAGCGGTGCTAAAGAAAGTGGGATAGGCTTCCAGTCTGTCATCGGCCCAAGCTCCCTTTTCTTGCGTTTTCGTCTCGCCTACAAAATCGCTAGCGGATTGCGTTTGGATTCGAGCGTCCCGCGTGTCACGCCCAACCGATTCGTTGCCTGCAGACGCTTCCAAACCTCGCTGCCCGAGATCTCACCGCCAAGTAACGCTTGATACGTTTGAATGGTTTCTCGCGTCTCTTTTTCGTTTTCGTCCAACAATTCGATCCGAAACCACTGGATACCGCGTCCGATTAAATCGGCCACAATCTCGGACCCGCTTTGCGCCGTGGCATTGTACAGCGTGTTGCGACATGCGACGTCGGCTTGCAGCGGATGCTCGGCTCCGACACGGTCCCGCAATTTGACAACGTGGCGATCGCAGGGGCGGCCACAGTTTGTCTTGTTGGTTCCCGGTGACATCACGCTGCAGAACACACAGTGCTCCATGTGGAACATCGGCATGTGCTGATGCACGACGATCTCGAGCTGTTGGGGGACCACCGATTGGACCAAGTCCATCAACTGATCGCGATTCAAATCATAGGAACTGGTCACGCGCTGGACCCCCAAACCGAGCAACCATTCGGCCGAACGATGATTGGCAACGTTTAGCGAGAAATCGGCAACCACCGGCTTGCCGGTGTCCGTCAAAAAGCGGACGGCGGCAAGATTTCGAGCCAAGTAGAAATCGGGTTCATGACGTCCCAACACTCGCAAAAGGCCCATTTCGCCCGGTTTTTGCATGCGTACGCACGCCAATCCGATCGTCGCGTTGTTTTGGTGCGCCGTCGCAATCGCATCCTTGTACTCGCGGACGTCGTGAAAATCAGCGTAGATCGTGCAGTCGGCGAATTGGCTTGCGACGGCGACCTGTTCCAAGTTGCGGCACAGCACGGCGAGTCGAGGCGAATCGTCGGTTTGTGTGGTTGCGTCACGATTCAGCGGTGCCAACATGCGGCGTCCCGCGGCGACATCGACCGTTCGATGGGGACGCGATTCAAGCCGCTCGATCAACGCGTCGACCAATTCGCGGCGAAGCTGATTGATCAGCCCGACGGGGACCATCGGGCCGTCACTGATATGTGCCTTGAAATTCTTCAAGTGAAACGGAGTGCCGCCCAGTCGTGCGACTTTTTCTCGCAGCATGGTTTCGTCGGCGGGATGCTTGTTGGCTTTTTCGAGCACTTGCTGTCCCACCACATCCACGGTCAAACCACCGGCGGTCTTTGCGGACATCTTTAATGCCGCACCCACCGCCGCGTGCACCTCGATGTCAATCTCTTGACGAACGACGGCATCAGCACGAGCGAAACTCTGACGCAATCGACGGTTCAATTTGGGATCGTCGTTTTTGAACACGATGTCGTCGATATCGACGTCGCGCCAATCGATCTCGCCCCGACCAAATCCGATCCACACTTCGCTGCCGGCTTTGGCGGATTCCATACGATCGTACTGCAAGCTTTCGATCGAATAGATGCGGCCACCCTGCATCGTTTCTCCGGCAACCGCGATCGCCAAACCGTCGCCCAGTGCGACCGGCGACGCTAACCGGATACGGATACGGTTCTGGTCGAAATCCAATACCTTGCCGATTTCAATGCCCCGTTTGGATGACTGTTTGCCAGGAACCAATCGTTTGTGGTCGTTGCCTTCGAGCCATCCCGGCGAGAAACCTCGCGAAAACGACAGTTCCATTTCTTGACGATCGGTGTCGTCGACGTGGACTTTGCCGGTGCGGATCGCATCATCAATCGCGCGTCGATAG
>NZ_JBFHFD010000302.1:0-9755 GCF_041583735.1 Novipirellula sp. | reverse complement strand
GGCAACGCCCCAGCACTTTTTTGATGGGGCAACCGAAGTTGACGTCGATGATGTCAAACCCAGCTTCGACCAACTTCATCGCGCCGGCAGAGAACTGTTCCGGTTCGGCCCCCATCAATTGACCACCCACCGGCGGTTCGTCGGGATCGATTTCGAGGAAGTGCTTTGTTTTTTGCCGTTTGCTCAGCGCCACCAGAAATTGATCGAGCATCACCTCACATACGGTATAGCTCGCCCCATGCCGGCGAGCGATCACCCGCATCGGCAAATCGCTGTAGCCCGATAGCGCCGCTTGAACGACGGGAAATCCAATCGAGACGTTGCCAATCGTGAGCGGTCGTGTTTGAAATGTGGTAGTCATAATGTCAAAGATTGCTGGACTCTGCCCCGTTGATGCCCGAATCGATTGTGGCACATACTCAAAAAAGAGGCGTCATGTTAAATTCATACTTCAAATTCAGTGCCTTTCTGCTGGCCATTCTTGTTCCATCCTTCACGATAGCCAAAGCTCCGCCGACCATGAAAATTGAAACAAGCCGATTCGGAACGACGCCCGCCGGTGATGAAGTCACGCGTTTTACGTTGACCAATTCGCAAGGCAATTCGGTTTCGGTGATGAATTGGGGAGCCACACTCTTGGACGTCAATGTCCCCGATTCCAAGGGCAACGTCGCAAACGTCAACTGGGCATTTTCGGAGCTCGAGCCCTATTTGTCCGGCCATCCCTACTTCGGCAGCACCGTGGGCCGTTTCTGTAACCGCATCGGAAATGGAAAGTTTACGATCGACGGCAAAGATTACCAAGTCACCCTTAATCATGGAAAGCACATGCTGCATGGTGGCAACAAGAACTTTACCTACCAATTTTGGCAGGGCGAAAGCTATCAGAACGATGATTCCGTCGGCGTTCGCTTTCATTTGACCAGCCCCGATGGCCAAGAAGGCTTTCCCGGCACCGTCAACGCCACTGTCGATTACAGCTGGAACGACCAAAACGAATTGAAAATTGCATTTTCCGCAACCACCGACGCTCCCACCCATATCAATTTGACCAACCACAGCTACTGGAATCTGGGGGGCACTGGCAGCGGCACCGCCCTGGATCACGTGGTCACGATCGAAGCCGATCAGTCGCTGGATGTCGATGATGACTTGATCCCGACCGGAAAGCTAAACCGCTTGGATGGCAGCGTGCTCGATTTCCGCAAACCGACGGCACTTGGCGATCGCATCGAAAAACTTCCCGCGACCAAAGGCTACGACCATTGCTACGTCGTTCGCGGTGAGGCAGGCACGCTGCGAAAGGCGGCAAAAGTAGTCGATCCCAAGTCGGGACGGGTACTGGAAATTGAAACCACTCAGCCTGGCATGCAGCTTTACACCGCCAATCACCTGCCCGGCAACGAGCATTCCGCAGGCGCCGGCGGTCACGACGCCTTTTGTCTCGAAACCCAGCATTACCCTGATGCACCAAATCACGAATCGTTCCCCAGCACGCTGCTGCGGCCGGGTCAATCGTTAAACGAAGTGACCGTGCACCGGTTCAGCACACAGGACTAAAGCCTGAAATACGTCTTCAGCTCTTCGGCAGTAGCGAAACTCGCCAAGAGTTTCGGCCGGTCCAGTCGTTTGTCGGGGATAAAAGTAGTGGACGAGGCAACGAGTCCAGCCAGCGATCAGTTCAATGAGACTCGTGGCCTCGTCCACTACCCCGAAGCGTTTTTCTTGGTGCTCACACCCTCGGGCTACATGTATGTCGCCACAGGCGTGACTGAAAATCGCAACTTCATAATATCCAAGCGAGGACGCACTTAGCTCTTGCCCAGCTCGCCGCGGGCATGACGTGCGAGTGTTTCCTGGTACTTCTTTTTGCCCTCTTCGACGCTCTTGCGAATCGCCTTGGTGCTCTCTTCGCTTTCGCGTCGCAACTCGGCAATCATCTCCAACGACTCAACCTGGAATCCGCTGATCGCGTCCACTAGCTTCTGAACCGATTCGGGATCGATCGTGCTGCCGTAACCTGCCTTTAAAGCAGCCCGTTCAAGCTCGCGGCCAAGCGTAGCAACATCCTCGAGTCCCTTGTTCACCCCCGTCTTCATCGCTTCGGTGGCCTGAGTGACTTCGTGCAATCCGTGCTGGCTAGTGTAGACCGTGCCGAGGATCGTGAAGACATGTTCGTTGGTGGTAAAGAAGGTCACCGAACGACGGAACACGCGTTCCTTCACATCGTGCGTTTGCTTTAGCTTAGTGATCAATGTTTCACCGACGTCGTAACCGATTTCCAAGTTTTCGGCGATGTCCTTGAGCAATTGATACGTTTCGTCTTCTTTCTCGTAGCGATGACGCGACTCATCACGAGCAAGTTCCGCCTTGCTCTTGCCCCCTTCGTCGCTGCCGGCGTAGTTGTCGAGTGCTTCTTGTGCGGTCGACAAATTGGCTTTGGCCGCATCAAGAATGGGAACCTGCATATCCAACAATTCGCGAGCCAGGATTTCGGCTTCCTTCAAAGCGAAACGGAAATCGATATAGGCGTCCATGATCAGCTCTTCGGTCTTCAGAGCCTCTTTGGTGTCCTTGGCCACGTCGCCGTAGATCTCGACAATTTTTTCAAAGCGATCATTCGGAGTACCGCGGCGTAGCTTCATCCACCAATTGGACACCTTTTCGGTGCCGCTGATTTTGCCGTCATCGAGTTGTCCGATCAACCGCTTACTGTCCTCGCGAACCGAATCGAACATTTGAGTGATCTCCATATAGCGATTGCCGATTTGAATGCTTTCGACATTCTCGCGTACAAGGGCGTTAAACGCACTCATGTGTTTGATCACCTCGGCGATCGCGATCACTTTGCCTTCGTCCAAATGGCGAACATTTTCAAGCAACGAAATCAATTCTTGCGGTGCCTCATTCGCGCTGGCGCCGCCGAACTTTTTCAACACGTCTAACGCGCGATCGAGATACTCACGCATCGACTTGGAATCGCGTTCCCTTGCCACTTCGGCGGCCGAGCGAATCTCACTCTTTTGGGGTTCGGGTGCGGACGCTTGAGCTTGATCGGACATGCCGTAATTCTCCACGATTGATTGGCAATAAGATGCCGGTGTGATGAGTCTTTGCACTCATTAGATTAGGGGCAACAAGCCCGCATGACAATCATACCAGGGGGCCAAAGAGTCGTGGTGCCGAGCGCCCTATTCGTCTGTTTTTTCGGCCTACATCGATTCCTGTTTGAATCCCGCAATCGCTTGAATCCAGCAATCGCATCGTGCTGCCGCATTTATTCGGAAACTAAACGATTTTGCCTCACTCTCGCATTCAACATACTCTGCAAAAAGGAACGATTGCATAGAATAACCAAGCGACATGCCGCGTCCCCGTTCACGATCTTTCCCGTTTCCCCGTTTCCTAGAACCCCTCGTCTTATGCCCAACGCCAACGCACAGCAACAGGCACCGCGCAGTGCGCGTCCGCATTCGATGTCACAGATCGAGTTGCCTGGACAGAACTTGACGCTCGAAGAAACATTGCGAGTGATGGACGTCGCTCGCGAGATGCGGGACCAGCGTGAAACCGCCGAAGTAATGTTTCGGCACGATGATGTGCGGACAAACCTTCGCAAAAAATTGACACGAGCCGCTCAACTCTCAGGCGACAACGTCACCGAAGCCGAAATCGATGCGGCGATTGATCAATATTTGTCGACGCTGCACACCTATGAAGATCCAGAGTCGGGATTGAAAAGTTTTATCGCTCATTGTTGGGTGTGGCGAGATCGCATTATGTACGGCGCTGGCACGCTTGCTGCCGCGAGCGGTTTGCTGTGGTATTTCTTCGCTTGAGAATCGTGAATCAATTCGCCCGCAAGTCAGTTGGATCTGCTTCGTTTTAAGGTTTCAGTGCAAATGCCCATCTCCGGCCCCGTGGTTCATCGCCAATTGATTGACGCCTACGCCAATGCGCAAACGCGTCTCGAGCAAGAACGGCAGCGAATTTCGTCCAGCAAAGGGGAACGCGATAATCTCGAGGATCATCGTGGCGATGCCTTGGTCGAATTAGCCGAGCACTATTTGCCAGAACTAAGTCTCGAAGCAATCCGCGAAACATGGAGCGACGTCCGCTCGAGTGTTGCGGACGTGTTGATGCGTAAAGAAGATCATCGCCGCCGCGTGCGTGAATCGCTTGCCAATGCCAATCGCAACCGCGAGCAACTCGAAGCCGAGTTGATGACGATCAATGTCGAATTGGATGCTGCGACCGAAGCGGAGCAAGAAATCGCCGATCAAGTGGAACGAAGCCTGCGAGAATCGGACGAATTTGTTCGACTTTCGGATCGAGCCGCCGTCGCCGAAGCAGCACTGGAACGTGCGGAAGCGAATCTGCAAGAGATCGACCAGGACGCCGCTCGCAAATTACCCGCTTATGACAGCAGTTCTTTGTTCCGCTATCTGTACGACGAGCGTTTTGGCACCGAACAATATTCCAAGCGAGGCTTCACGCGCCGTGCGGACCGCTGGTTAGCCAAGTTCATTAACTATCAACAGGCGAGAAAAAGCTATGAGTTTCTAAAACAAACGCCCGAGAAAATGCGTGAGATCATTGCCGCCGACCGACAAGCGTTTGATACGGTGATGAACGAACTCGAACGGCATCGCGACGATGTTGTCAGGAAACTCGGTTTACAAACTAAGATTTCAGAGCGGCAACAACTCGAAGCCAAACGGGAATCACAATTAAAGATACTCAATGAAGTGATTGAAAACACCAATTCAATTGAGCGTGAATTGACGGAACTCGATGACACACGAGGGCCGTATTATCGCGAAGCCATTTCTATTTTCCGAGGAATGTTGGAAAAGACCGATAGCCGTGAACTGAGAGAGCGCGCCAAAGAGACCCCCGAACTGACCGACGACCAAATCGTTGCTCGATTGGTGGGAGTCGAGTTGGAGATCGACGAGTTAGAAAAAACGGTAGAGACGCGGCGAGACAGTTTGGTCCATATGCAAGCGATGATGGACGCGTTAGGGCAGGTGATTCAGCGGTTTCGTGCGTTGCAATTCGATTCGTCTCGGTCCCAATTCGTCGGCACACTTGACGTGCTGGACGATCTGTATCGGGCCCGTGACGTCAGTGATGTGAACGGTTTGTGGGAACGGATTCGGTCGGCGCAGCGTTGGGGACCTACCACGACAGAGAAAATCACCAGTGTTGCGACGCATCCCATGACGCAAGTGTTGATTAACGCAATGGCGCATGCGGCCGGCGGTGCGATGCAAGCCCACGCGCGACGTGCCGGGCAGCGACGCGGCCGAAATCGAATGATGTGGGACGACGGAAATTCCAGCAGCGGCAATCACCGCCGACGCTAGAACGGCATAGCACACAATGTGGAATGGCTTCCAGCCTGTCGTCTTCACGTAGCGTAGGCTTCCAGCCTGTCGTCTTCACACAGCGCAGTTGCCAGGCTTGACGACGTCCCCACTCTTCTGAGCGACATCGGGTGACTTGGCTTCAGTCAAGATCCAGCAGGCCTTGGCAAACCAAATGCGTGTGCGTGACGTGCTTGTTTTGGATATGTGGCGAGATCACCGCAGCATCGCCACCACAAAGGATCACGACAGGAGCCTGGTC
Source organism: Novipirellula sp. (assembly GCF_041583735.1). Classification (NCBI taxonomy): domain Bacteria; kingdom Pseudomonadati; phylum Planctomycetota; class Planctomycetia; order Pirellulales; family Pirellulaceae; genus Novipirellula; species Novipirellula sp. Next base: position 4,124 of record NZ_JBFHFD010000302.1, on the reverse strand, counting down.
CGCCTCGCTGAGTCGTTCGGAATAATGGGCAATCAATCGGTCGATTGATGCGGTTACACTCGTCAGCACCCCGAGCCGGATAGCCCCCACGGTGTTGCGTCCTGGGATCGAGACGACATCTGAATTCTGCCAATCGATCATCGGCAGCGCTGCGGTTCCCATGGTCAATGCATTGGTCTGCAGCGTTAATCCCGGCAGGATCGCTCCGCCCGCAAACGCACCTGCGGCATTCACCAGATCGACGGTCACGGCACTGCCAGCATCAATCACGACCAACGGCGCAGCGTAACGATTGCGTGCCGCAAAGGCGCTGAGCAATCGATCGATCCCTAATTGAGCGGGCGAATCGACATCAACCGGCATCGGCACATCGCGATAAGAAATTAGCCGCGATGTCGACTGGGGAAAGGACCGCTGGATCAGTTGACACAGAGGATCCGACGCACGCTGATTGACACTGGCGATTCGCCACTGCGAGGCTTCACTGACAACGTCATTGCCAGACTGTTCGCGCACCCAATCGACAAGCGATTCGCACCATCGCGATCGATCCAACGCAAAGGATTGATGAATCCAATCAGGGTTTGCTGCGTCCGCAGCCTTTTTATCCGCCGCCAAATCATTGCTGCGGAGCGATAATTTCACCGCCGTGTTGCCCACATCGACCGCGATCACGCCGGCCGGCCGCTTCACGTCGCATCCTCCGACTTTGACTTGGCTTTTTCCTGCGAAGCTTCGAGGTCAAAGTCAGTCGCTTGGTTATCGTCAGACATCAAAGCCGTTGGTCCTGCCAAATGAGGTGGCAAGCGTCGGCGAGGTTTTTCAGGTTCATCCGCTGGCGATTCGGTAACCGGGGCGTTCTTTTTTGCCTTGGCAGCCAACGCGGCTTCGCGGCGTTTTTGCACCCTCGCCATAATCTCGTTTTTCAGTTCCTCAAGCCCCTCGCCGTTCAGGGCACTAATCATGTGGACATGTTTGCCCGTCACTTCGGCAAGCGTTTGGCGTAGTGCGTCGGCGCCTTCCATTTCCGATTTGCTGACCACCACGATCTCTTCACGATCGGCAAGCGTCGCATCGTACTGAATCAACTCGGAACGAATGGCGTTGTAATTGTGAAGAGGATCGGTCTCGTCGGTTGGCGACGGTTCGACGAGATGGACCAACAGACCCGCTCGCTCGATGTGACGCAGAAATTCGTGACCAAGCCCGATGCCTTCACTCGCTCCTTCGATCAATCCCGGGATATCCGCCAATACAAACGACCGTTCAATGCCTATCTCGACAATACCAAGATTGGGATGCTTGGTGGTGAACGGATAATCCGCGATCTCGGGGCGGGCGCTGGTGATACGGCTCAGCAGCGTGCTTTTGCCGGCATTGGGCATCCCCACCAACCCGACGTCCGCGATGGATTTGAGCTCTAGGATCACATCGCGAGATTCGCCCAACTCGCCCATCGTTTTTTCATACGGGGCGCGATTGGTACTCGTTTTAAAGGACGCATTGCCGCGTCCCCCTTTGCCGCCTCGAGCGACGACGAAATGATCACCAGGCTCGGCCAAGTCCTTGATGACAAATCCGTTTTCGGCATCGATCACCGTGGTCCCCGGCGGAACAAACAGCGTTTGATCTTGGCCTCGACGGCCGTTTCGCATTGAGCCTTGCCCCGGTTGGCCTTTGGTGGCTCGATACATACGCCGGTTCGCGAACGCGGCGAGCGAGTTGACCCCGTCGCGGGCTTCCAGAATCAAACTGGCTCCATCCCCCCCGTCGCCACCGTCAGGGCCACCGCGTGGAACGAATTTCTCTCGGCGGAAACTCATACAGCCATCACCACCTTTGCCGGCGTGAAGCTCGATTCGAACGCGATCAACGAACATGTTGTGGGATTCTTACAGAACAGAAAACGGCTGACCCCAGTCATCATGAAGGCCAGCCGCGGTTGGATTGTGGAAACTAGCCGCGTTAGGATGCCAAGCGTGTGCCGGGATTCTGCGGTCCGAGTCGACGGACTTCCGCAGCGGGTGAAACTCGCTTTTATTCGATAATGCAGCTAAAAAGCATCCTATCTGAAAATCCAACGATAGTCGAGTCGCTCGTCCAGCCCGTAGTGCTCTAACACGTACTTCTGTTCCTTCGCTTTCTCGTAAGCAGGAACGCCAAACCGAATCGTGTCGAGATTCTGAGCGATCGCGTCGCCGGGGCGATAGAAGTTCAGCTGCAGTGCCTTTTTACGGTACGGCGCGTCAGCCCCCTCGCCATCTTGCTGGAATGCGTTGGTCAAACCGAAAACGTCAACGGAGAAGAAGTCGAGTTTCGGATCAACATCTTCCCACGTCGCCACACCCCAGACGCCTGGGGCCGCGGGGTCGCTGGTTCGCGGAATATTGACGCGTGAAATCTCGACGGTGTTGTACAGCGGAGCCGTGATTTGTTCACGGATCGCGATCTTCTCTTTCGCCGTCGGCAAAATTCGATCCATATACCGTTTACCCGTAATCCGGTTATTCAGCACCAACATGGGAAAGACGCGGCGTGATTCGTAGCTGACCGATTCAATCCGCTCGTAAACGTCCTTGCCGCCAATTTCATCCGCCGCCGGACGCAAATCGCCACCGAGATAGCGAACGCGAAAGACCATGTACCACACCAATTTACGCTGTAAACGACCATCCGCTCGCGGCACATCGGTCAGGATTTGGCGAAGCGGTTTGAAGGCAAATTCGAAGCAATAAATCTCACGTCGCAAAAACACCTGCTGAGCCATTTCGGCCAACATCCGGCTTCGCGGGTCAAAGTGGGGTGTCCCTTCTGGGTGCGAATCGCCGCCCCACAAAATTTCGGGGTGCCCGTCGAGCAAGGTCTGCAGCGTTAGCGGTCCGTCGAACGTTTCCACCGGATCCGGAGCAGGCGGGATCACGGTGACCACGCCCGGAGCGAACTTGGTTTGCTCGGTCGACGAAGGATCTTTCACAGCATCGTCGGCTTCCTTCGCCGCCTGTTGAGCGAACGAATTGCTGAAAAAGGCGAGGCAAAGCCCTGAGGATAAAATGGCTCGGCGAGAAAACATATTCATACCATCGGTGTGGTGAGGAATTTTTACGGCAATAAAATTTCAGACCCGGCCCCGGCACAGCGGGCACTGTCAGCCCCGGCACAGCGGACGGCAGCCCCGGCACAGCGAACGGCAGCCCCGGCACAGCGGACGGCGATCAACGTACATCGCTTGCCGAGGGAACCGGTTTGTCGCCATCGCGACGGGTTTGGATCTTCGATTGAGTTGCGATTTCAACATGCTCTTCGGTGGCAACGCTTGGATCACGGAATCGCAGCGTCTCGCTCAATTGTACATGCGAGCTGGCAAAAGCGTCGACGGAATCGCCTTCCATCGTAAACGTCGCCAACACACGGCGGCCCGTATCGTCGGAAAAATGCTGGATAATCCAGCGGATCGGAACCTCTTGAACCGCGCCACGGGCGATCACCGTCAACACGCGGAGCCCCTCGTCGCTGACCGTTTCATTGGCGAGTTCCAACTGCACCAACTGCTCGCCGAGCGTCTTTTTGACATCCTGCTGCAGTGCTTCCATCGTCCACTGCTTGCCTTCATCGAGTTTCGAAAGGCGACGAAAATCGCACTGCGCGATGCTGCGATCGTTCTCGATCATTCGCATCATCGCGATACCGCGGGCATCTGTCATCATCCGCCAGCGGCGATCCATCCGAGTGGCAATTCCCACTTGGTCGCTCTGCAAATCCACCAACAAATGCGTGGGATCCACCGCCGCGGTCACGTCCACAGGCAACGGCTTCGCAGGCATTTTGATCGTTTTGGCGAGCGGTTGCCGCACCATCTTGATCGTCGCAGCGACGTCAAAACCGGGAACCGCAATCCCGATCTCGCGTGTCTCGTGGACCGCCATCGCAAACCAAGTCGTCACGCCCGCCTTGCGATCGAACGTCAATTTCCCCACCACACGAATTTTGGTGGGGACGCCTTCGACACTGCCGTCCACGTTGCCGCGAACTTGAATGCGGGCATCGGTCGAGGTCACCGAGACCACTTCGGCCTTCACTTCGCTCTGCTCGACCGACGTCAAGTTCAACAGATAACGCATCGGTTC
>NZ_JBFHFD010000301.1:0-9766 GCF_041583735.1 Novipirellula sp. | reverse complement strand
GTTGCGGATTTCGCAGACCGCTGGTCAATCTCCGAAGCGGATGGAGTGGGATTCGAACCCACGGTAGAGTTACCCCTACGGCAGTTTTCAAGACTGCTGCCTTCGACCACTCGGCCACCCATCCTGTGTTGGCATAGACTCTACCAAACCCCAACCGCGGACGAAACCGAGGTTTGCAGGTTCCCAGAGCAGATTTTTTTGGTTGACTTCGCTGCCTTACTCTTGTATTAATGTATTAACACAAGGGTTCGTGATGCAGATCCACATTTCTAGTGACGGCGCTCCGATCTATCAACAGATCGTCGACCAGATCCGTTTTCGAATCGTTTCCGGGGTGATGCGCTGCGGTGACGAATTGCCAACGATTCGCGGTCTGGCCGAGAGTCTGCGAGTCAATCCGAACACCGTCGCGCGGGCCTATCGAGAACTCGAGCACGAGCAGCTGGTCGAGAAACGGCGAACCACCGGGACGTTTGTCTCTGAATTGGCTCCGCGGCATACCGCCAGCCAGCGGCGCCGCATGATGACGCCCCACGTCGACAAACTGTTGACACTTTCTCGCCAACTCGGGTTCGAGTTGGATGAACTGATCACGTTGCTACAGAAACGGGATCTTCAATTCGATCGTCCAAAATCCGATCACGCCGAGGAGCCATCATGAGTCGTTTCGATTCAAATTCCCCGCTTGCCGTTCACGTGACCGGGCTGTGTCGTTCGTTCCGTGGTCGCCCGGCACTCGAAGACATCGAGGTTCAGATTCCGGTCGGAAGCGTTTTTGGTTTGGTGGGGCTCAACGGTGCGGGCAAAACGACACTGATCCGGCATCTGATCGGAGCCTTTGTGGCTCAGCAAGGCACCGTCCGCGTGCTGGGGATGGATCCGGTGGCCGATTCGCAATCGGTGCTTCGGCGTGTCGGTTATTTGACCGAAGAAGATTCATTGCCGACTTGGATGCGGGTCGGCGAACTGGTCGATTTTTCTCGAGCGATCTACGACACTTGGGATGACGTTTATGCGACCAAGTTGATGGACCTGTTCGGTTTGTCGCGATCGGACAAGTTGAGTTCGCTATCGAAGGGGTTGCGAGCGCGAGCAGGATTGCTCGTCGCGATCGCTTATCGTCCCGAACTGTTGATCCTGGATGAACCGAGTAGCGGCTTGGATCCGTTGGCTCGCCGCGACATCCTCGAAGCGATCATCCGTACGATCAGCGAAGAGGGGCGGACGGTTTTGTTTTCGAGTCACCTGTTAGATGAAGTCGACCGGGTGTGTGATTCGATCGCGCTGATGCGAGCGAGCCGGATCATCGAAACGACGACGGTGGATCAATTGCAAACTCGCTACGAAGAGATCGTCTGTCGCAGTGATCCGCAATCGCCTCCGGCGATTCGCGGCGTTTTCGCTTGGCAGGGGGACGATTCAGAGTGGTCCGGTGTCATTGACCACGAGGTGGTCCCGGAAACGGAGTTTGTGGTGCCGGCGGAGGTGAAGTTGATCTCACGCCGCGAAATCACGCTGCATCGCTGGTTCACAGCCCGTGCGGGAACCGAGCAATCCAGTGCGTCTGAACTTGGCAATGATCATCTTCAAGAGGTGACTTCGGATGTCAGATAGCCTCGCGATCATGCGTTTGACCTGGTTGAAAAACCGCTTCCTACTGACGTTCTTCGTCGGCATCATCGGGATCGCCGAAGCTTTGTTGTTTGCGATCTCGCGACAGGAGGCTCGTTTTGATTCATTCGCGTCGGTCATCCTTTGTGTTGCATTTTTGCCTGCGATGTCGTGGGGGATTTTTGCCTTGGACGTCTCGCCGCTCGGAAAGCTCGATTCCTGCGAAAGCGGATATTCGCACTGGTTGTTGCGGATGCCGATTGCGAATTGGAAGCTCGCGCTGATTCCGATTGCAATGAAAACCGCGTGGGTATTTGCGGTCTGGTTCGTCGTCTCAAAAACGTTAGTCTGGTTCGGAGCATCCACATGGATCTTGATTCCAGCTCTTATCGTGGCAGCAACCGGAACCCTGATTTCCGCGCTCGCATGGCGTCCGTTTCGATCAGGAGTCTTTCGGATCTGGATGCTTTGCATATTGGCGCCGGTCTCATACGGATTGTGTCTAATGGCGATCGGCGGAAAAAGTGAAGCTAACTTGTCATCAACTGCCGAGCATGGATTGGCAATCGCCGCGGCGGCCTATTTCCTGCTGGCGGTGGGAATCGCTTATCGTGCCGTCACGGTTGCCCGGCACCACGTCACCGGAATGATTCCCGCAGACGCATCGGGATGGGTGGCTTGGCTTTGGAATCGGTTGAGCTGGGATCGCATCGGAGAGCAGGCAGCACCCCATCGCAGTCCGGTACGAGCATTGGTGTGGCACGATCTACATCGCTCGCGAGCGTACCGAGTCAATTCGTTTTTGTTTATGGCATGTCCAGCCATGTTGGTCGCTTCGCTGTTTTCTTGGGCGCCGGTGGCGTTGGCCATCATGAGTGTGATGGTCATGTTCTTTGTCGGCATGGTGTCGGCAGCTCGGTCGCTCGAACCCGAGACGCAGCCATCGATGTCGACACTGCCGACCTATCTCTCCATCAGTCCCCTATCGGACACCACAATTGCCTGGACGCGATTCACAATGATCGCGGGCTATTTGGCTCTGTTTTTGTCGCTGTCGATCGTTTTCTACGGCGTCTGTATGATAGGGCCCGAAAACCGCGAGAATTGGTCTCGGTGGGCGACGTGGTTAGCATCGCAAGACACCGTCACGGGCACGGCCACGATGGTGGGGCTGCGTGTGACGCTTGCGACCCTGGTTTTTATCAGCCTGTTGCTTTGGGGGGTGTCGTGCAGCTATGTGTGGGTGCCAATGTACGGGCACCGGTGGGTCGATGTTGGTGTGGTCGTGATGAGTGCGGTAGTGGTGTTCGCGTTGCTTTTTGCAGGGGTGCGTTGGATCATTGTACAGCCGGATTGGCCGACACTGACTGCGTCATTGTTGCTGTTTCTCGAGCGATTAAAGATGATCGGTTACGTCGCGGTGCTGGTAAAATTGGTCTTGATCGTTGGGACGACCGTCGTAGTATCGCGAAGTCATGTGGCTTCCTGGGCGTCGCTGCTGCAGGTGATTGCAGTTTGGGCGTTGATCACGCTGGCGGTGGGGGGTGGCTTGTTTGGTTTGATTCCCGACTCGCGATTCACTTTGCCGGTCTGTTTGACCTTTGCCGTACTCGTCCTGCCGTTGCCGAGCGTGCTTGTATTGCCACTTGCCCTAAATCGAAACCGACATCGTTAGCGTTTCGTTCTGATCGAATTGACTTTGGCCATCATGACATTGATTCTTGGCATCTCGGCGTTTTACCATGATTCGGCCGTTGCGGTTATTCGCGATGGCGAGGTGGTTGCAGCGGCCAGCGAAGAGCGTTTCACGCGGAAGAAACATGACGCATCGTTTCCGGTAAACGCCATGCACGAATGTCTGCGGATGGCGGACGCCGATGTTGGCGATCTTGATTACGTCGGTTTTTATGAAAAACCGTTCTTGAAGTTTGATCGGCTGCTGGAAACCTATTTGGCCTACGCGCCGGCAGGTTACGGCAGCTTCTTTCGGGCGATGCCCCGTTGGCTGCAAACAAAGTTGCATCTGCCTCGTGAAATCCGCAAACAGTTAGGGAGCCCATACCAACGCCGGATCGTGTTTTGCGAACACCACGAATCGCACGCCAGTAGTGCGTTCTTTCCGAGTCCCTTTGATGAAGCGGCAATTCTAACCATCGATGGCGTGGGCGAATGGGCGACGACAACGTGGGGCGTCGGCCGCGGAAACCGTATCTCGCTAAAAAATGAAATCCGATTTCCGCATTCGCTAGGTCTGCTCTACTCGGCGTTCACCTATTTCTGTGGATTCAGAGTCAACTCGGGCGAGTACAAATTGATGGGGTTGGCTCCGTACGGTGAACCCACGTTTGTGGATTTGATTTTGAAACACTTGATCAAGATTCACGACGACGGCAGCTACCGGCTGAACATGAGCTATTTTTCGTACGGTCATACGCTACGCATGACCGATCGAAAAATGGAGCGATTGCTTGGCGTCACACGCCGTAAACCGGACGAGCCGATTCGCAAAGTGGATAAGGATCTCGCCGCAAGCATTCAGCGGGTCACCGAGGACGTCGTGCTGCGAATGGCAAGCCATGTCTTCGATCAAACCAAACTTGATTCGTTGTGCATCGCGGGCGGGGTGGCGCTGAATTGTGTTGCCAACGGACGGCTATTGCGAGAAGGACCGTTCAAACAGATCTGGGGTCAACCTGCTGCCGGTGACGCCGGAGGGGCACTTGGGGTTGCCTGGCTGATTTGGCATCAATTGCTCGGCAAGCCGCGTGTTGCCAAAGCGATCAGTGCCCAGCCGAGTTCGCTGCTTGGACCGCCTGCGGATCGCGAAGACGATTTGCGGGCGCTGCGAGATCATGGTGCAGTGATGCAGCACCTGCCGCTAGACGACGAGCTTGATATTGCGGCAGCCAAGCTTCTTGCCGATGGGAATGTGATCGGTTGGGTCCAGGGCAACATGGAATTTGGGCCGCGAGCACTCGGCGGACGCAGTATCCTCGGCGACCCTCGGAACCCTGAGATGCAATCGGTGATGAACGTCAAAATAAAGCGTCGAGAGTCGTTCCGTCCTTTCGCGCCAAGTATTCTCGCAGAGCACAGTCATGAGTATTTCAAAATGCCCAGCGGCGATTCGAGTCCATACATGTTGTTCACATTTGATGTGCAAGAAAAACGACGCCTGGCGATGGATGAGTCGGTTTCGCCTGGTATCGAAAAGCTAAGACCGTCGCGAAGCGAGCTGCCTGCGATCACCCATCTCGACAATTCCGCACGGGTGCAAACGGTCAGCCCGCAACGGTATCCGCGTTTTTACGGATTGCTGCGGAAGTTTTATGAAGAAACGGGGTGCCCTGCGCTCATCAACACCAGTTTTAATGTACGAGGCGAGCCGATGGTTGCAACGGCGGCCGATGCGTACCGCTGCTTCATGGCGACGGAGATCGACGCACTGGTGATCGGAAACTATCTCATGCTGAAAACCGAACAACCAGAATCGGCTCGTCAATCGAGCCAGCAATATCTCAATGAATTGGAGCCGGACTAATGTCACTTCTTGATCGCAACGCAGTTCCTTCGCGTTCAATGAAGCGATGGTTTGGACTTTCTTTGTCCACGCTGTTTCTGATTTTTGCGTTAATGCTGCGGCATGACGCAAGCCGCGTTTCCATGGCTCTGATGGTCGTGGCTGTGTTGCTTGGCGTGATATACTATTGCATACCGGGGACACGATTGCGGGTGATTCGAGCTTGGCAATATTTCACGTATCCGCTTGCCTGGGGGATCAGTCACCTGTTGTTAGGAGCTGTCTTTTTCGGGATCGTCTTGCCCACGGGGATCATGCTCCGGTTGCTAGGGTATGATCCATTGCGATTGAAGAAACGCGATTCCGCTTCCAACTGGATTCAGCGTCGTGAAGACAACGATATCTCCCGATACTTTAAACAGTTTTAAGTCGACCTGATGGACGAACCGCAACGTGCTCGAGAAAACGAATTTGAAAAACAAGCCAAAGGTGAAGACCTCGGGTTCCTGCAAGAATTTTTCCTGTTTTTGCGAGAGAACAAAAAGTGGTGGCTCGTGCCGCTGATGGTCTCATTGTTATCAATCGGCGTGATCACGTTTCTAGCTAGCAGCGGCGGCGCCCCTTTTATCTACACGTTCTTTTAGGCCGCCAGTTAATTGTGAGCCGAAGAGTTGCCAGTGGGGTTTATCCTTGCCGTCGGGAGGATCGGCTGGCTCTGGATCACGGTGATGGCCTTCAGCGAGGGCGAAACACTTTGGGGCGTCAGATGCCAGATCATCTCGCCGCCTTGTCTCATTTTCGGATTGATGAACCTGCAAGAGTTGAAGATACCGTTCGTCCTGGTGCTGGTCGGACGTGTTACGGCCGAATGGCGCCCCAGCCGGATTCTTGACGTTTCCGCTTCGGAGGTGTGCGAGTTTCGGGCTGGCGGACTTCCATCGAGCGAACCTCGCTCTGATAAGTTCGGTTTACTTGATGACGCGATTCCGATTCCAGCGTTTGCTTTCGCACGAGTGCCGCTTCGCGAACAGGGATCGAATAGTTGCCACGGTCACGGTTGGATGCGTTGATCGGCTGCTCGCTGTTGGGGGGCAGCGGTGGGGCTGTCAGCGGGCGGTCGCTCTTGCTGGGTTGTGGTTGCACCTCGAGTGTTTGGCGCTGAAACGGCGAGATGTATTCAGGTGGCGCCTGGATGGGATGGACGCTCGAGTAGCCCCGTTGGCTTGGCTCTTCGTTTGCTGCGGTGATCATCCGGTCGGACGCTCCTTGTTGGTTGGATCCGAAGACCGACGAGTCGGCTGGATTCTGCAATCGCCACTCCGTTTTCGTTTGCGGTGTCGCGTCCGAATTTGAGCTGTCGCTATTTTCTTCCAGATAGCGGTCGATGTCGCTGCGATATCCATTTTGATCGTCCGATTGACTTGGACGTGATGATTCGAGGCGAGGTGGGTCCAACGGAGCACGGTCGCCGTTTGTGGACGATGGGGCGCCCGACAGCGGTTCGGTGTTGGGGACGTAGCCGCTGCTAGGGGCGGTCGACGGGATCGGAATCGTCATCGAGTTGTTCGGTGACGAGACGGCGCCCGTTTGATTGACGCTGCCAAATGGGCTGGGCGTGTAGGGCGATGCCGATCCGTATGCCGAGCTTTGGCTGAAACTTGGTGGAGTTTGTCCACCGCTGAGGCTCGGTGGATTCATCGGCACTGAATCGCTCGGGGCTGCGAACGGATTATTGGTTCCCGAGGTAGAGCCAACCGGGACCGGTTGACCTATTGGCACAGGTTGCCCGATCGGTGTCGGCTGATAAACGCTGGGTTGGTTCGCGCCCAAGCTGCTGTAGGGTGATCGTTGAAGTTGATCCAGGTACGACGTACAGCCCTGTTGTGTTGTTACCGTCGTGCCGGAAACCGGGTCCACCGCAGTGACGGGACGATAGTAGGTGACAGGGGCGCGGTAGTACGACGAGCGATAGTTTGTGCCAAACAATGCACCGAAGAAACGTCCCAATCCTCCCACGCGGGGCTGAGCGGGGACGACAAACGGCGGTGCCACTTGAGTCGCCGGAATCGCTGTGGATGGAGTCGCGTAGGCGGCCGAGTACGATTGTGAAGGCATCGATTGCATCGGGTACGCATTGTAGCCGCCAAAGAACGATGACGTCGGAGCATTGCCACGTAGCGATTGCGCAAGTGGAACGCTGCCCGCGGGAATCGGAATCGACGTCGATGGCGGATAGGCTGTCGCGATCGGCGCCGACGTTCCGTTGATCGGCAGGCTGTACGAGGTCTGCGCAGTCGCTTGCGGCGTGACCGGCATGCCGCTGTAAACCGAAGGATTGTTCAGCGTGTAGGCAGGCCGCTGTGCTTGATACACACCGCTGATTTGATAGCGAGGCGTCGTCGTCGGAACAAGCGGATTCGAGCCGTACGCCGAGCTATAAAGGGCGCTGCTTGGGGACGCAGCTGCATAGGGCGACGCTGGTGCATAGCCAGCTGAGTAGCCCACCGGAACGGCTCCGTAGTTCGCACTGTAAGGATAGGCAGCCGAGTAGGGCGCATAGCCAGCGGCGTAAGCGGTTTGGCGTCCAAAAAGCCAGTCGGTCAGGCAACAAGCAGATGCATCCACTGTCGAAAAGCTAACAGCAGCAAATGTGATTAAAGCGGCTAGGCGTCGTCGTTTCGACATCCAGATTACCCGTGCGTGAGAAACGTGTTCGCTCGCACAGACCCAAGTCCGCGCGAGACTACATGAGCAAGTGGACGTCCGAAGCAGCGCTGGGTCAACGTTTCTTGAATGAACTTCCTTTGAATGGTAAACGTTTCCGGTCAGTTGATAACGGTTAAAACGATCGCGGTGAATTTATTGCCCCCCAACGGTCCGCGTGCCGACACCTAGCGTCCACCGCCGCTCGCAGGATCGTCGGCAGTCTTTTGCCGCTGCAAAAGCGAATGGCAATGGGATGCTGTGTTGTCGATGTCGTCGCCGCTACGCTTGCCAGAGCGTGGAGTGATTCAACGCATCTCCACTGCCTAGCGACTCTCCACTGCCTAGCAACGGTGCCTGCCGTTTTGTTAACGCGTCTAAGCCTCCTTTTTGGGGGGGTGCGTCAGGAATGAGATGCACATCCCAAGCCTGAGCAGAAAGTTGCGTGCCGGGCTTGCGGAACTCCCTCGTCGAGATGGTTGGCGTTGCCCCCGGGCTAGCGTCGGTTTGGTCAGGTCGCACCTTTGCTTCGGTTCTGCCAAGCTGACACGAAAGGATTGTCGCCAGCTCGTACCGAATCGACGTGTGTTTTTGTAAGTGATTTGTGATAAACGACTTGCGTATCTTTTTCTGGGCGTGGCACACGGGTTGCTCTCCAGAGGAGCCAACCGGCTGGCTGCTGCCACCGTTGCAGACTTACGTTCATCCGCAAGGATAGGGCGGGTCGTCGATCCAAATTGGAAGACCGACCGCCTCCTTCGCGGCAGAATCTTATTTTCGATCCCATCCCTTTACTTTGTTGTTGTTTGGCACTCATGTCCCGCTATAGGGGGCGAGCCTGGGCGGCAACATTCATTAGACGAAACCACAGGAGAAAAACGTCGTGGCAAAGCAAATCGTTTTCGACGACGATGCACGCGGGCCATTGTTGGCCGGTGTCAGCAAATTGGCGCGAGCCGTCCGCAGCACCTTGGGACCTCGCGGTCGCAATGCCGTGTTGGACAAAGGCTGGGGCTCACCCAAAGTCACCAAAGACGGTGTGACGGTTGCTGAAGACATCGAATTAGACGATCCGTTTGAGAACCTTGGGGCTCAACTCGTCAAAGAAGCTGCTAGCAAGACCAATGACGTCGCTGGCGACGGCACCACCACGGCAACGGTTTTGGCCGAAGCAATTTTCCGTGAAGGCCTGAAAATGGTCGCCATGGGCGCCGACCCGATGGCCCTTTCCCGCGGTATCGCCAAAGGCGTTGATGCCGTAGTGGCCCAGATTGGCAAGCTGTCCAAGCCAATCGACGAAAAAAGCAAGAGCGACATCAAGCAAGTCGCCACGATCGCAGGCAACAACGATCCCGAAATCGGCAACGTGTTGGCCGATGCGTTCACCAAAGTGGGTAAGAACGGCGTGATCACGGTCGAAGAAGGCCGTACGAACGAAACCACCGTCGACGTTGTCGAAGGGATGCAGTTCGATCGCGGATTCCTGTCGCCTCACTTTGTCACCAACCAAGACGAAGTCTCGGTGGAACTCGACGATTGTTACGTCCTGCTCTTCGAAGAGAAGATCAGTGCGAACAAGAAGATGATTCCGTTGTTGGAAGCGGTCAGCAAATCGAAGAAACCATTGTTGATCATCGCTGAAGACGTCGAAGGCGAAGCGTTGGCGACTTTGGTTGTCAACAAGATGCGCGGCATCTTGACCGTCTGTGCTGTGAAGGCACCTGGTTATGGCGATCGCCGCAAAGCGATCCTCGGCGACATCGCTGTGTTGACCGGCGGAAAGGCGATCTTCAAAGACCTCGGTATCGATCTGGAAAGCGTCAAGCTGAGCGACCTTGGCCGTGCCAAGAAGATTCGTATCACCAGCGAAGCGACCACCATGGTTGGCGGTGCTGGCAAAAAGGCCGATATCGAAGGCCGCGTTGAGCAGAT
>NZ_JBFHFD010000300.1:0-9866 GCF_041583735.1 Novipirellula sp. | reverse complement strand
TGCCCACGGGCAAATTGGCAAAGTCGGTGCGGGCGCCGGTCAAAAAGTCGATCGAATCAAGCATCACTTCGGCTTGCAGCCGCTTGGGATAGAACCGCGAGTAGTTTTGTCGGTCGGCGAGGTTGTATTCGTTGGGAACGGAACTCAATTGATAGGCATGCGACCGCGTGATCACCCGCACCAATTCTTTCAGATCATATCCGCTATCGACAAAGTGTCGTTCGATCGCGGTAAGCAGCTCGGGATTGGTGGGCGGGTTGGTGTCGCGGATGTCGTCTTCGGGTTCGATCAACCCACGACTCAAGAAATGTTTCCAATAGCGATTGACCAGTGCTTTGGCAAAAAATGGGTTCGCTTCCGAGCTCATCCAATCGGCCAATCGCAACCGTGGATCCTCGCCCGCAGGAATTTCACCCACGCTATCTCCCAGCGCCGCGGGCGGCAGCGTTTCACCGGTCTTGGGGTTCTTTTCGCCCGCGACACCCCGCTGATGAAAGATTTGGTCTTCGCCGCGAACGCCGGTCGGTTTGCGTCCGACTTTGCTAAAGAAGGCAACCAACGAGTAATAGTCGTCTTGGCTCCACCGCTCAAACGGATGATGGTGGCACTGGGCACACTGCATTCGCACGCCAAGAAACAATTGAGCAACGTCTTCGATTTGTTCCTTCGGTTCCTTGACACGCTTGTACCACGCGACCGGTGGATTCCCCATCACGGTTCCGGTGGCCGCCAACAATTCACGCACGATTTGGTCGTAAGGCCGGTTCGCTAACAAACTGTCTCGCAACCATGCGTGAAAGGCAAAGTTCGACGTGATGTCGCTTTTGTCATCCCGCCGATTCTTCAGTAGCGTCGTCCACTTGTTCGCAAAGTAGTCGGCATAGTCGGGACTCTTTAACAATTCGTCGATCACTTGATCGCGGCGGTCATCGTCGCGGTTTCCAAGGAAAGCACGCGATTCAGCTTCGGTCGGCAAGCGGCCGGCGATGTCCAACGTGACCCGCCTCAGGAACGTTGCATCGTCACACAGCGGCGATGGAGGAATGCCAAGCGTCTGCAAATTGCCAAAAACATAATCATCGACAAAGTTGTTCGATTCCGGCACATGGTCGACCGCAGCCCCCAGTGGAATCGCAGCGGTATAGACTGCGACTTTGCCTTGGTAACGAACCATCACCGCAGCGTTGCCAGGCAGATGCTGTGCATGCACGACTCCCGATTCCGACGACTCGATCATCGCGACGTCGTTGGTTTCGTAGAGAGCCAGATCGGTCACGTCCCGTGTCGTGCCGTCGCTGTAGTGTGCAATCCCGGTGAGTTGCTGTGTTGCTCCCTGGTTCAACAATCCACGTTCGGGTTGAACTTGGATCGAGGTGAGCTCGGGAGCGTCTTCGGCACCGTAGTGAGCTCCCGCGGCAATCCAGTCGCGTAGTTGGCGATAGCCGGCGGATTGTTTCTCTAGCCGAACTCCGCCGCCGTGGGGAATTTGACCGGTCGCTTTCAGCAGTAGCAGACTTTGTTCGGGGGCGGCCAACGAGAGTCGTCGTCCGCGAGCTTCGCGTACCACATGTTCGTAATCCTCGGCGGGCTCGAAACCAAGCAGCGACAGTTCAAAACCGTTCTGTCCGCCGCCTGCCTTGGCGTGGCAGACGCCGGTGTTGCAGCCTGCTTTGGTTAAAACCGGAGCGACGTCGTTAGCGAAGCTAATCGCAGATTTGTGGGCTTCCGAGAGCTTGTTTTCGGCAAAGGAGACATCACCGAAGCACAACGATAGAGTGATCGCAGCGACGCATGGCAAACGCCATGGCACCTTCGAAAACTCGCGACAGGCTACGTCGGATCGCATAAGCGAGTGTCACAATGATGGGAGGGGAGTCCCGAGGTCGGGGGCGGGAAGTCCATAGGACTTAATGACCACGATAGTGTTTTCTGGTCACAATGTCAAATTAGCTACTCGTGTTTCGTCCACACCTCGTCTTTGGGCAGCGAAACGTCATTGGGCCGCGGAACTCGCCAAACGTTCTGCCCGGTTCAGGGAATTTGCCCTGCGTCAGGCGTCAGGTCCGCGACGCGCTGAATTCTCCGTTGAGAAGTGGGGAAAGCAAACGCCACGTTGCTGTCAAAGCGTTTCCGCGATTCCTGCTTGTTTTTTAGTCTATACACTCATGTCGAGCCAAGTTTTAGTAAACTGGCGAGTCCCACCTCGCTTTCTCCCCACCTTCCAATCTTTCGAGCAAACCACCATGCCGGGTCCTCTCTTATGCTCACCCGTTCGTGCAGGCAAACTTTCGACGGCCTCGATTCGCTGCCATCAAGCCATCGACATTGACACGAGACATTTGGCTTTGGTCACGGTGCGGCGGCAACCGGACGGCTCGCGCGGTGCCGTTAACGAAGTCAATGTAGAGGGCAACCTTCCTTGCTGCGGAGGACTCTGCAAGCCAATCGCCGCAGTGGTGATGGCTTTGTTATGGTTATTTGCGGCGGTCCCGGGCCGTGCTGAATCGGTGTTGACGATTGCAAAGCTAGAGCGAACGACACCGGTCGACTTTGCCACCGAGATCGCTCCGATTCTGAAACGCAATTGTGTGGCATGCCATCACAAGACCGATGCTGAGGGCGGATTGGTTCTCGAGTCACATGCGTCGCTGATGAAGGGGGGCGACAGCGGGCCAACCGTCATCGCCAAAGACGCTCAATCGAGTCTGTTGCTGATGCGGGCAACCGGGGAAGAAGATCCGCTGATGCCGCCAGAAGACAATGATGTCGGAGCGTCCCCGTTGACGCCGCAGGAGTTGGGGCTCTGGCAACTATGGATCGAGCAAGGGGCGAATGGTTCCGACACTTCCAAAACCGAGTCGATCACGTGGCAAGCGATTCCAGAATCGATTCGCACCGTCTACGCGTCGGACGTTTCACCGGACGGAAAACACTTCGCCTTCGCACGCGGAAACCGTTTGTTTGTGTCTGACCTCGACAACCCCACCGCAACCGTATCACTCGCGGATCCCGCACTCGGTGATGCTGGGGTCGCGGATGTCGATCTAATTCAATCGATTGCCTTTTCACCCGATGGACGTCGACTTGCGACCGGCGGATTTCGGAGCGTGCGATTTTGGAAGCAAACCCATTCGCCGTTTGAATCGAAAGCCGCAGCTTGGATGAAGCCGGCGCAAGCGATGGCGGTCACCCCCGACGGTTCCACGATCGCACTGATCAACGCAATCGGGGATATCGAGATTTGGGATGTTACCGCCAACGAGCGCCGAGCATCGAGATGGGGGCAATCCGATTCGGTCGTCGGATTGGCGTGGGCGGGATCCAAGGGCCATTTGGTCGTCGCCGATGAAGCGGGACGGGTAACATTCAATCACGCCGCCGACGGAAGCGAACTCGCCAAAATCGAGCTCAAGTCTTCGTTGACACAATTGGCCGCCTGCAACGATGGAATCCACGCGGCGGTGCGTACCAACACCGGCATTGTCAAATTATTGCAGTTGGTTGCGGCCACGGAAAACGCCCCCACCACGATCAAGGTGGTGCGTGATTCCGTTGCCGATATTTCGGATGCCACCGCCGTGACACTTATTGCAAAGCCCTCACTAACGATTGCAATTGCCAGCGAATCGCGAGGCATCGTTGTGATCGATGCTGCCAAAAATGAAGTCGTTCGCACGTTGGAGGTAGGATCGGTCGTTGACGCGGTATCCGTCTCGGCGGACCAAACGCGTCTGGTAACGGGCAGCCGTGACGGAAGCGTCGGTGTGTGGAGCTTGGCAGACGGAAAACGAATCGCCACCGGCAAGGCGTCGGTCGAAGATGCATTGGCATTGACCAAGGCAACCCGCGACGCAAATCGTCAAAAAGCCTTCGTGACAAAATTGACGGGGAAAACAAAAGAGTTGCAAGAGTTACTCAAGAAAGAAGACGAAGCACTCGCGGCCATTACGAAGACGCGGGATGCAGCCAACGTGGCGAATGACGCCAACGAAGCGAAACGAGTCGCCGCGGCCAACGCGGTGACAGCGACCGAGGCCGCGATCGAAAAGAGTAAATCCGACATGGCTGCGGCAGAGAAAGACACCGCTGAGGCAAAAACGCGACTCGAAAAAGCCACAAAACAACTTGATCTAGACAAGGCCGCCGTTAACAAAATCGCATCCGACACAACCGAGAAACCGACAGAGGGCCCGGAGAAAGAGAACGTCGACGCCGAGGCAGCGAAAAAGGCGGAAGCGGAAAAGCAAGTTGCCGCTACTCAAGCTGCGATCGAAAAGGCGAAAGCCGACGTTGCCGCGGCGGAACAAGCGATCGCCGCTGCAAAAGCGTCGCTAGAAAAGAGCACCAAGGAACTTGAATCCCAACGCGCCGCTTTGACGAAAGCCGAAGCGGAAAAAGCAAAGACAGTGGAGGAATTGGTCAAGCAGCAGCGATCAACCGACGCGGCCACAGCGGCTCAGAAACGGGCCACCGATGCGATTCCCGCACACCAAGGCGTGGTGGATGCCGAAACACGCCGGCTCGCTCGGCTCGATGCCAAGCTAGCGACGGTTCAAGCAAGCTTGATGCGGCCTGGACACGCGGTATTGGGGGTAGCGCTGAGTCCCGATGCGACGGAAATTGCCACGATCCATCGTGATGGCAGCGTGAACCTGTTTCGCACCAGCGATGGCCAGCCGCTGACCGGGTTTCCGAAGACCCCAGCGGACGACGGGGCCGGTGTGAGCCGAACCGCACAAGTGGATGTGGCGTTTGTCGGAGACAAGCTGTGTCACCTCAGTGCCGCGGGGATTGTGCAGTGCTTTCCGCTACATGCCCATTGGGCGCTCGAGCGGACGATTGGTGAGATCAATGATCCAGGACAAATCGCGGACCGCGTCACGGCGATTGACTTTCGTCCCGATGCGATGACCGTCGCAATCGGTTCGGGTGAACCAAGCCGAACGGGAACCGTCAAAATCTTTGATGTTCACACGGGAGATTTGGTTCGTGATTTGGGCGATCTTCATTCCGACACGGTGCTGGGATTGGACTTTTCACCCGATGGTCGAACTTTGGCATCATCGTCGGCCGATCGAACCATCGCTTTGACCGACGTCGCCACCGGCACCACAACCCGGCAACTCGAAGGCCACACCCACCATGTTTTGTCAGCCGCGTGGCAGGACAGTGGCGAGGTATTGGCATCGGCCGGTGCCGATCAAACGGTCAAATTGTGGAACACCGAAACCGGCGAAACGACGCGGACGGTCAGTGGTTTCGCGAAAGAGATCACGGCGGTTCGATTTGTCGAGACCACCGATCAATTGGTTGCTGCATGTGGCAGCGGCGAAGTGCGACTGATTAATTCGGCTAACGGAGGCAAGGTGCGAAGTTTTGACACCGCCAAGGATTTCGTGTTTACGATCGCGGTGACTGCCGACGGCAAAACGTTAATCGCCGGCGGCCAAAGCGGCGTGGTACGAATTTGGAACGTCGCCGATGGAAAGATCGTCGCCGAGCTGAAATGATGGAGTAAGTTTTAGCGGTGCGGCGAAGGGGGGGGATTGCTAAGGCTTTGGTGTTGTTGTGATTTTTGGTCGCGATGGCTTTCTGCCACCTCTTTCACCAACTGCGCCGGTGGAGAGGTGACTGCAGTATCGGCCGGAAGAAAAACTAACCCGCAATATCCGATCACAACCGCAAAGTTTCAGCACTGCAGGCTTGCTCGCTGCCGTTATCAATTCGGTATTTCTTGAAAATCAGGGTCACGCAGGTTTGGTTTCGATCCTTAACTGCGGACGCCTTTCCGAACTCGACTTTCAGATTCTTCCATTTTTTCTAGTAAGTATCGGGTGCCTCCGTACCATTAACCCGTAGCAGCCATGATGGATTACGTACGCCACCGAAATATCAGCGGCCAGATGGGATGACGACCGAGGAATTTGACAACGATCGCTACGAGGACTTTCTGCAGCATTTTCTGCGGGATCAGACTCGGATATTCGCCTACGTGCGATCGCTGTTACCACAGTACGCCGACGCTCAGGATGTCTTTCAACGATGCAGCTTGACGTTGTGGCGACAGTTTGACGATTTCGACAACGAGCGTCTCTTCCTGCCGTGGGCATGTGGTGTCGCGTTTAACGAAGTGCGTAACTTTCGGCGCGTTGCGGGCCGTGACCGATTGCAGTTTGCAGACGATCTGGCCGAACAATTAGCCGATCGCCGGATCGCCACGCTGGGGCAACGCGATCTCCGGTCCGCTGCGATGCGGAAATGTGTCGAACATCTCAAACCCACCGATCGCGAACTGATCCAACAGGTCTACGAACAAAAGCTTGCGGTCACAGAGATCGCCGAATCCGCGGGCAAGGCCGTGCAGACGATGTACAACCGCTTGTCTGCGGTTCGACAATCGCTGCTGCAATGCATCGAGAAACGGATCGCATCCGAGGAGGCGTTAGGTTAAGCATGCCGGAAAAAAACAAAGTCCAACGAGCGCTCATCCCCTTGCTGGCCAAACTTGTCGATGGCTCGATCACGGAATCCGAACACCTCGCATTGCAGGATCTGCTGCGGGACGACGCCGACGCTCAACAGACTTACTTTAACTATCTGGATCTTGATACCGATTTACATCAGCTGACTCCGGTTACCGCGACCCGTGATACCGCTACCCCGGTCCCGGAACGCCGGCTAAAGGGCACGGCGCCGCGAATCGGGTTCGCCATCGCGATGGCCGCATCGGTCTTGATGATGGTGTCGATTGCGTGGTGGAATCGTAGCGCGGCGGTCCACTCCGTTGCGGCGACATCACCAAAGGAGGTCGTTTTGGTTCAGTCCGCTGGCGGTGTCTTTTTTCGCGATGGGATGCCGCCCGTTGGCGAATCGCTGAAACGTCATCACGAATACGCGTTAATCTCGGGGATGATCGAATTGAAATTCCCCAGTGGTGCGGAAGTCATCCTGGATGCTCCCACGGTGATCGAAATTGCCAGCCTTGAAAGCTTGATCGTGCGTCAAGGCTCGTGCAGCGTACACGCTCCGCCCGGCGCCGAGGGTTTCCAAGTCATCACGCCGAAGACCGAAGTCACCGATTTGGGAACCCGTTTCTCTGTCAATGTTGATGAAGCGGGTGACACCGAAGTTCAAGTTGTCGAAGGGGCAGCCGAAGTGATTCGGCGCGACCAACTGGATGCACAAAAAATCCTGTTGACCGAACGCCAAGCGAGTCATTTTAACGGGGACGACGCGTCGAGTGTCGACTTCCAACCCGGCAAGTATCGCCGTCAACTTCCCGACCGAGTGGTTGAATTTGCGATGGGAATGAGCAAGGGCAAACGGAACGGACAACTGCACAGCGTCTCGGTTCAACGCGACGCTGTAACTCGGCAATACGATGTTTCGGAGCTGATCGGCGTTGAGGTGACCTACTTTCATGGCGGCACCAACACGCAGCACATGTCGGTTGCGGTCGGCAACGCGAATGAGACGGGCGAGGGCCGACGAGCTGTGATCGAGTCCGATACGTTGCTACACACAGGGTTTCTCAATCTTGGCGGCAGCGTTCAACCGCTGACTCGTGATCCGGTGATGGATCACAGTGTCGAGGAAGCGGCGACCCTGGGGATGGCCTTTCGTTTCCGTCAGCCCATTGTAAACGCCCCCGGACCCGATGTCGTGTTCTTTGAATTGCAATCGGTTCTAAACCCAGCCGATGGAGACGGATTCCACGTTAGCCCCCTGCATTTTTCCAGCGGCCTGCGTTCGAAAACCGTGACGCGATACGACATTACGCTTCATTCGCACGAGGCGTTGTCGATTCCCGACTTTGATTTACTGCAGTTCAATTCACCGGTGCGGTCGGTAAACGATCTCGTCAACGGATCGTTCTCACGCTTAAATCCTTCGATCCCATTCTGGGCCATCGCCGTTGGGATCGATTTAAGTGATCTCGGGTACGCCGCGGGAACCGCCGTCGAGGGCCTCTTTTTCCAAGATGCGATGGACGACGATCAAATTGTGGACCCCGTGTTTATCGCTGGCTTGCCCGCTGAATTCGACACCGCTCAAGGACAGAAACCCTAAACATGATGTACACCTTGAAATCTTTGTTCTCCGTTGTGTTGTTCCTGAATTTGTTGGCGGCAACCCATGCTGGCGAACCGGTGCTGGTTGCCGATTGGGATTTTGCGACCGAAGCCACGCGTTCGTTTCAATCGCATGGTTCGATTCTGCGTGATCAAGCAGGGCCGAGGCCTCGGGTCTATCCCGATTTCCAGAGCAACAACACGGCGATCCGTCTGGGGGAATCGGGGGGGTATTTGTCGATCGACGATTCCAACGAACACGGTGATTTTGATTTCACGAACGGGGACGCGATCACACTCGAAGCGTGGGTGAAAATGGAGCTCCCCGCTAACAACTCGCCCATCTATGTCGTCAGCAAGGGACGAACCGGCAGCCCCCATTTCGCCAAGGACAACCAGAACTGGGCGATGCGTGTGCAAAAGGTCGGCAATGCAATGCGAGTCGGCTTTCTGTTCGCAACCAAGCCGTCCGGTGGCGATGCGCATTGGCACCGCTGGACTTCGACCGAGTCTTTCATTGCTCAAAACACTTGGCATCATGTTGCGGTGTCATATCGATTTGGTGACCCCGATTCGATGCGAGGCTGGATCGATGGAAAACCGACGGTCGGCGATTGGGGGATGGGTGGCAAAACGACCGAACCTCCGGTCGTGGACGATGATCAAGTTTGGATTGGATCCGCCAATGCCGGCAACCGCTACATCGGTTTGCTCGACAATGTCGCGGTGTATCGTGGGTTGGCAAGTGATCAAATAATGGCGTCGCGTTATCGCCGTGTAGGCGAAGAGACGAAGCCCAAGCTTGTTGCCGAAGTGATGCCCGAGCTTGGCGAAATCCCGCCCGGCCGTGTGTTGGTCACCCTGGGCGAAGGCTTGCCAGCAGAAAACCGCTGGATTATGGACAACGAAACATGGCCATCCGATGCATTGCATTGGTTAAGTGACGGCTTGCTGATTCAGCAGTTGCCGATCCGCTATGACGCCTGGGGCATCCGTGATGCATGGAGAGAACCGGTGCTGTTACGCATGGCCGCGGACGTCGAAATCCCGCCAGGAAACCATCGGCTGCTGATGCGCGCACGTGGGATGGGGCGATTGTGGATCGATGGCAACGTCGCTGCTCGGACGAATCCGGTCACACGTCGCTCACCGGATGGCGAACAACCGATCACCCCCGTTGCCGAACCACCGCTGCCCGGTGTGCGTCCACATGGTTACCATCAACAGGAAGTATTTGCCGAGTTGTCGATCCCGGCGGACGCCTATCAAGGCAACAGCACACGTCGAGTGGTGTTGGAACTGATTGTCGGCGGCAAGAACCAACGCACGGAAACGGGCGAAGTATGTGTCGCGATCCAAACAAGCGGTAGCAAGTCGTTCGATCTGCTGACGCCCAAGGACGCAGATGCGGTGTCGCTGACCGACGCCGACATCGAGCCACTTTTGGATCAGATGGCTGATCAAATGACCGCGTTCGATGATGCATCTCGGCGTACCGCTGCGGCATCGCAGGACGCGTATTGGAAGATGCGACATCAAACCGCCGCAGAGTGGGCTGCGGATCGTCCGGCGCTCCCCGTTCCCTCGGTTGACGACGATGCTGCGGCTCATCCCGTTGACGCTTTTATCGCCCAAAAGATCCGTGCGGCTATTGAGGAAGCTGCAAAAAGTGACAGCAACGTCACGGCACATTTTCACGGCAACGTGTTGCCCATTCTTCGCGAACAGTGTTTTCGATGTCACGGCGAAAAGGATAAGGGCGGATTGAAACTGAACTCGCGTGAAGCGGCGTTG
>NZ_JBFHFD010000299.1:0-9870 GCF_041583735.1 Novipirellula sp. | reverse complement strand
CGTCATCGCTGCAAAACAAATCGGCCCGTTGTGCTGGTCTTGGCCAAGTTGCTGCAAAACTTGTTGGGTGTATTTCGATGCTCCCAATGATCGTAGACAGAATTCTTTGCTTAGTAGCAAAGGCCAAGTTCCCTGCGCGAACACTTTGTCGATGTGCAGTAACGCAATGCGAGACCCGAGGTTCCAGAAAATCTGTTCAGAGCTCAGGTTCTTCGGCGTGTCCATAGGGATGTAGAATTTTTCGTTACCAGTGTCGTTGTCCATCCATGTCAACACTTCGTCAAACCCTCGCAGCATGCCGCCATCGTTTAGTTTACGAATCGCCGAGATTAGCAGTGGATCGATAGACGGCGGGTCTTCGGCACGGACCTGGTTGAGCGTTTGGACGACAGGTTCGCTGGTCAAATAGTCAACCGTAGCGGTCACCGGGCCGGAGTGTCCATCACCGTGATTGACCGCTTCGGGTAATTCGCTGAGAAACGTCGAGCGTGCTGCCTGAAGCAACCCCGGGGCAAACCGAAGCATTCCGTTTTGAGTATGCCATTGGTTCACCTTCCCAGATTCCACGTCGACATGGATGCTTTCCGTTCCATGGCTCAGGATCAATTCACCCCCGACAACTTCGGTGTGGACCGATTCTTTGTAGGCCAGAGGCAGCCAATTCACCGGACTGCTGCGGAAACTGAATTGAAGCGGAGCTTCGGTTTCATCGCGTCGCGTGTTGCCCGACAGGGTAAAAGTGCCCTTTAAAAATTTGTCGGGATCTGGGTCGGCAAAATGTTCCGTACTGAATTGAATCTGTCCGCCCATCGAGCCCAGAGGGATCCGTAAACATCGCGGCAGAGCAGAGTGATTCAAGACGAATTGATCGCGGCCGATTAGCAGGGACGCCGTTTCGAGTTGACCATCGGCGGAGACGCCCGAAGGGGATTTTAGCTCCGCAAATAATCCATCGTTTGACTGGATAACCAACAGATTGTCCTCGCCCCATGCGGTGTACGTTTCAATGTCATCACCACGTGCAGCAATCCCCGACAACCATTGGCTGGCCTTCATTAGAACCGTCGCTGTTTTGTTGATCGGCTCATCGATCGGCGGTAGCCCGCTACACTCTTCAAGCTCAAGCGAAAGCGATTGTGTTTGCTTGTCAAAACGAAATCGGTGTTTTTTAAAACGGCCACTGTCCCACAACCGTTTTGTCATTTGCTGCAGTTCACTACGACCGATCGTGTCACCGATTGCCACCCCCAAATATTCGAGGATCTGGTCATATGTGTTGATCGAGTTGCCATGGACTTCGATCTCGCCGATTCGATCCGCCACTCCTTCGTCAAGTATGTCGACGATCAGAGCGGCGGTTTGACGATCGCGGTCCACGTCGAAGCGGACCAGGACATCGGATTGCGAAAAACCGAGGTCGGCGATGGCTTGGATCACCTGATTGCGCAAACCAAGTTCAGAGTCAAACCGAACTTTATCACCGATCTCCCAAACAGGATCTTTTAACTTCGATTCTTTGCCTTCTTCATTGACCCAGTACGTGACTATATTTTCATTGATCGCTACAAACTTGGGGAACGCGTTGGTGTCAGCGTAAGGCTCGGTCAGTCGACGCACCAGAGCTTGGGAGTCGATCTGTTTTGCTGCGACGATACGGACTTGACCGCAGCGAATTTGTTTGCCTTCGTCGACGGTGATTTTCCATCGCGACGGCGAGGATTTGTCAATGGAGATGACTTCCTCGCATTTGACGGTCGCTTTGTCAAATCCTGCATTGCGATATCCTTTGACCAGCAGGTTTTCAATCACACCCGCCAATTGGGACGAATCCCCCAAGGCGTGACTGGCGATCAGGAACTGGGGGTGAGCGTTGAGTTCCGCAAACAGCTTGCGTCGGGGAAAACTGTGATTGCCCCTCATTTCGATGCGATCAGCAATCGGGCTGGTTTGAGCGGAAGCCGTCGTGCAGGTGCTGATTTGTAGGGCGACCGCAATCAAGACGAGACAATGGATAGCGCCAGTCCAGATGATCACTTTTGAGACACCGTGGTAATAGGTTCGCAGCGTTTTGAGCCGACAAATTCTTGCAAAACTTCGCTACTGAAAAATGCCCGTGGTGAATTCTAACGATTGTTGCTGATCGAGTAAGAACTCATCTGCCACAGGAAATAGACATCGTTCTTGAGCGCAACCTGGGGTATGCTGTCGTACAGAGTTGTGTTTTTGGAAAAACACCCCATCCTGGAAGCGAGGCGGCAGATTTCGCTAGGCTGGTAGATGAGCGGAGCCCAAGGAAAAAGAATCTTATGTTCGAAGGCAGCATTGTTATCGGAGTCACGCTACTTTCGTTCGCAATCTGGTTGCACTGGAACGAGCGTCGGGGGTGGGCCCACGAGTCTCTTGAAGATGACTTGGATCATCGTTACTTTGCATCGCGATTGCGTTCTCGGCGTTGGGTGCATCTGTTGTTTGCGCTGTGCGGCGTCTTGGTGATCGTTGCCGCTTTTGCGGGGCCCGGCCGGGTTTGGATCGGCTGCTGGATGAGCGTGATGGTGGCATTGTTGGTGATCATGGTCTTAGCGGGCGTCGATGCGTTTCGCACGCTGAGGTATCAATCCAAAAAGAAGCCTGAGATACGCAGGCAGGTTTTCGAACAAGACGAGAAAGTGTAGGTCGCTGGCCCGGCATCGCTGCCGCGAACTTGGGTAGCGGCACGGCGCGGGGCCCGCCCGGTTGCAGCGAGTAAAGCGTTCAAACTAGACCGGGCAGCTCGCGCCGCTCCGCTGCAAAAAACACTGGGTTAGTACCAACGTCGGTGGAATCGATTGCTTGCTGACGCGTTAGAAAAACAGGCCGCCGGACTTGGGACCGACTTTGAGTGAATCAAAGAATATCTTTTGCTCTTCGTTTTCGGCGGCACGGTCGATTGACATTTGGGTTTCGACATCGGCACCCATGCTGGCGGGTTGGCTGCCGATCAAAATGTAGCGTTCATCGGCCAGATAGGCTTCGATCGTCATATCTGGAAGCATCGCTGACACCGAAACTCGGCCTTTGATTCCTTTGTAACCGTTGCGTTCGGTGGGGGTACCACCCAACACGTCGCCAGCGACAAACCGCTTCGCTTTCTTTCGCATCTGTTCGTCGTCGAGTTCCATTTTGCCATTATCCATCGCGCCGAAGAAAAAGATGGATCCGGTCTTGTCACTGCGAACCACTTTGGATTCCATCGCTCCCGGCGGCATTTCACGAAACACTTCGCCATCAGGCATGTAGACGGCACACCCCTCGAACTCTACGACTTGGTAACCCGCAGGGACGTTCTTGCCTAGCTCGGCGGCCGCATTCGCTGCGGTGGCACTCGCCTCGCCACCCCCTCCGCCAAACATCATCGAGACGACAAAAAACATCACCACAAAGGCCACCAGTCCGGAAACGACTCCGGCGATAATTTTGACGGGTAATGGTTTGCCCTTGGCTGCGGTTTGGGCAGAGTGCGTGTTGACTGCGGCGGCGGGCGCATCGCTCGCGGCTTCCTCTTGACCTGCCAACGGATCGCCTGGGATGGGGCCCTGGTAAACCGTGGCGGCGGGGTTCACGGGGAAACTTGACACCGCGGACGCGGGGGCGGCGCTGGGAAAATTGATTTGGCCGAAATCAAAGTCGTCGTCATCGGGGGTGAGCGATCCAGAGGCAGCCGCCTTGCTGGCGGCCGGCTGTCCGACGGAAACAATCGCGCCGCAACGTGGGCATTTCACCTTTCCGCCAGCGGGGGCTTTCTGAAGTTTCATACCAGCTTGGCATTGAGTGCATTTGACAGTCAGCATGGCGATTGGATTCGGTTTATCAGGCTTGAGGGAGGGGGCTGCCGTAGTCGGGGTGTACCCGTTCCAGCTTAACATCTTGGCATCGCCGCGTGTTTCGGTTTGGAGCACGAATGGGGTGGAATTTTGTCCCGTAGATGCGGGGCATTCGGGGCGCGAGCGATTCGCTACAATATCGCTGCGGATTGTCAGGAGACTCCGCATTCCTTTGATATTTGACGCTTTGCGTTTCTCTTGCCGCCAAGGACGAAATTTTCGATGACCACCGCTACTCTTCCCGCTCGTGATCAAGTCAAACCCGGTGACCGCTGGGATCTTTCGAGTCTTTGTCAGGACGACGCTGCCTGGGAAACGGAATACAAGAAGCTTGACGAGCAAATCGCCACTTACGAAACCTATCGAGGGCGGTTGGGTGAGTCAGCGGACGTGCTTGCCGAAGCATTGACGTTTGACAGCCAATTTGATCGTCTCGCCGAACGTGTTGGCACGTACGCGTTTTTGAAGACCACCGAAGATCAAGGCAATAGTGATTCGCAAGCGATGAAGCTGCGTTTTCAAAATCTAGCCGTCCGTGCGGGCCAAGCAGCAAGTTATATGCGGCCCGAGTTGCTGTCGATCGAAGAAGCACGGATGAGCGAGTTGGCTGCGGACGAAAAGCTGGCTCCGTTCCGATTGCAGCTCCAGCGTTTGCTGCGTTATCGGCCGCACACGCTGACGGATAACGAAGAGCGGTTGCTGGCGATGCAAGGCGAAATGGCATCCGCCGCTGGCAACGCGTTTCGGCAATTGAATGATGCTGATTTGCGGTTCGGTGAAATCGAGGACCACGAGGGGCGTAAGGTCGAACTTTCACACGCAACGTTTGGACAAATGTTGATCAGCCCCGATCGCAAGGTGCGTCGCAAAGCGTTTCACCAGTACTACGAACAATTTTCGAACCACGAAAACACGCTTGCCGCCACGCTCGGTGGCAGCATCCAACGAGACGTCTATTACGCACGGGCTAAAAACTACGATAGCAGCCTGCAAGCGGCGTTGTTCCCCGATAACGTGCCTGTCGATGTCTACGACAACTTGATTCATGCGGTACGCGAATCGTTGCCCAACGTGCACCACTATCTCGATGTGCGTCGCCGTAAAATGGGGATCGACAAAATCCATCATTACGACACTTACGTGCCAATCCTCAGCGGTGTCAAAAAACACCACACATGGGACCAAGCGGTCAACGTGATTCTCGAATCACTCGCCCCGCTCGGCAGCGAATACGTCGGAGTGCTCGAAGCCGGGCTTCGCGGACGTTGGTCGGATCGTTATCCCAACCGTGGAAAGCAAAGCGGTGCATTTTCGTGCGGAACGTTTGATGGCGATCCCTACATCTTGATGAATTTTAAAGAAGAAGTTCTTAATGATGTGTTCACGCTCACGCACGAGGCGGGGCACTCGATGCACAGTTGGCATTCGGCACGCAGTCAACCGTTTGAATACTACAACTACACGATCTTTGTCGCCGAAGTCGCCAGTACGTTCAACGAGCAATTGTTAACCGATTACTTGCTAAAAAATGCGGCCGATGACAACGAACGCGCGTACCTAATCAATAACGAACTCGATGGCATCCGAGCGACCGTGGTTCGGCAAACGATGTTTGCCGAGTTCGAAAAGATTACTCACGAAATGGCCGAAGCGGGCAAACCATTGACGGTGGCTACGTTCCGCGAGGTCTATCGCGAATTGTTGACCGCGTACTTCGGTCCCGATTTTGTCATCGACGATGAACTGGAACGTGAATGCTTCCGGATTCCTCACTTTTACCGTGCGTTTTATGTCTACAAGTATGCAACCGGACTGAGCGCGGCGGTCGCACTTTCGCGTCGTGTGCTCGAAGGTGGCAAGCAAGAACTTGACGACTATCTACGCTTTCTATCGGGCGGTTGCAGCAAAGATCCACTCGATTTGCTGCGTGACGCCGGAGTCGATATGACCCAACCCGAACCGGTCGCGACGACACTCGAACGCTTCCGGACTTTGACCGAAGAGCTCGATCAACTGATCTAGCGGCAATGGTTCTAGCGGCACCTCGCTTTTCAATCAACTTGCTTTTCACCTCAGTGGACTCGCGTTATGGCCAATTTGACGTTTTGTGGCGCCGCAGGCACGGTTACGGGATCTTGTTCGTTAGTCGAAAGCGAGGGTAAGAAATTCTTAGTCGATTGTGGCTTTTTTCAAGGCACGAAAACGACTCAGAGCTTGAACTACAAACCCTTTCCGTTTGATGCGGCAAAGATCGAGTTCCTGTTTTTGACTCATGCTCACATCGACCATTCGGGGTTGCTGCCGAAGTTGGTGCGAGCAGGATTTCGCGGCAAGATCTACGCTACCGATGCCACCTGTGATTTGTTGGAGTTCATGCTGCGTGATTCCGCCTATATTCAAGAATCCAATGCCGAACGATTGAACGTCAAACGCGAGCAGAAAGGCCAAGATTTGATCGAGGCGATCTATACGATGGAGGATGCCGAGCAAACGCTGCGACAGCTTGAGCGAGTGGAATACGAACAGTGGTTCAGCCCACGCGATGGGATTCGCGGGCGTTTATGGAACGCCGGCCACTTGTTGGGGTCGGCGTCGGTGGAAGTTCAACTCGACGAATCGGGCGATACGATTCGAGTATTGTTCTCGGGCGATCTCGGTCCAGACGAAAAAGCGTTTCACCTCGCACCAGACGCGCCCGCCGGGTACGACTACGTCATTTGTGAAAGCACCTATGGCAATCGCGATCGCGAAGACTACACGCTGGAAAAACGCCGTGGAATGCTGCAAGAGGAATTAACTCTCGGGCTAAAACGGGGGGGCAATATCGTCATTCCCTCCTTCGCCGTCGAACGCAGCCAAGAACTGCTGCATGATATCGGCGTGTTGATTTCGTCCGGCCAGATTCCCGAGGCGGATGTCTATCTTGATTCGCCGCTTGCGAGAAAGGTCACCGAAGTGTTCATCGATCATGCCCATGATCTGGATGATATCGAAACGGATGCGTCGAGCATCTTCCGGCACCGGCGTTTCCATCTCGTCCAAAGTGTCGAGGAAAGCAAGGCAGTCAATCGAATTAAACGCGGTGCGATCATCATTTCGGCAAGCGGGATGTGCAACGCAGGCCGGATCAAACATCACTTGAAAAACAACATCTGGCGACGTGAGTCGACGGTTTTGTTTGTCGGTTATCAATCGCCTGGAACCCTCGGGCACATCATCACCAGCGGTGCCAAGCGTGTTCGCATCTATGGAAAAGAATACAAGGTTGACGCGGCAATTCGCAGCATCGGCAATTATTCGGCGCATGCCGACCAAGGCGAGTTGCTGGATTGGGTGAAAGAACGTGGTCCCGTGTTGGGAGCATTATTTCTGAACCACGGCGAAGACGATGCGCGTGAAGCAATGCGTGAAATGTTGCACGAACAAGGCATCGACCGTGACAAAATTTTTATGCCGCAATTCGATGAAACCTTCGAGCTAAAAGCACATCAGTGCCCTGTGCTGGTGTCGCATCCTCAGCCTCGTTTGGATGAATCGCAAGCGGTCCGCGATTGGAATAATGACTACGCCAGTTTCATGATCAGCTTGGGCGATAAACTCAGATCGCTTCCGGATGGTCACAAGAAGGCCGAGTTGTTGCAGCGATTGTCATCCGTGTTAGGGCAGTAGACGTGGGGCGTATTACGGCACGGACGGAGTCTTATGCGAAGCCTGTTTAAGTACATCGTCGATGCGGTGCGACAGCCTCGCGAAGAGCTGACGCGTCATCAGGAATCGGTGCGTTATGCCTGTGACTTGACCGCTCATTGTTGGCGTCAACTGGTTCACTTTCGCGCCGAAGGGATGGCGGCGGAATTAACCTATCGCACGATCTTTTCGCTGATTCCCGTCGTTGTACTGGGATTGGTGATGTTTCGCATCGTCGGCGGACTCGATGAGGTTCAGCAAAAAGTCGAAGACCAGGTCTATTCGTTCTTTGGCGTTCCGTACATCCCGGATGACTATTTCCAAAACGAAACCGACGAGCAATTGGAGTTGCCGATCGGCTGGGACGCTGGCGACGGGCAAACCGATTTCAGTTTGTCGCCTCCTTCGTTGGAACAGCCCGACGCGGCGGTGCTCCAACAGACGACCGATTCGGTGACTGGCGGGAACGAAGTCGAAGATCCCAACAGCGACGCCGAGTCGCGTCGTCAGGCACGCGCGGGGATTCGCAAGGCGTTGCACGAAGCTACCGCTAAAATTGCCGATCTTGACTTTGCGTCCATCGGAGTGATTGGATTGGTGTTGTTTATCTACGCCGCGATCGCGTTGGCGAATGCGACCGAATCGATTTTCAATTTGATCTTCGAAGCCTCGACCCATCGGCCGGTCCATATCCGCGTCGCCATTCATTGGTCGATTATCACGTTGGGCAGCGGGTTGTTGGCGATCAGTTTGTATTTGTCCGGCCAAGCCATCGATTGGTTCGGAACGCTCGGGGCGAACCAGAGGCTTGTGGTGATTGCATCGCATGGTTTGTCATTGATCGCGAGCTGGGCGTTGCTATTCCTGTTGTACGCGTTGATGCCCAATACGCACGTCTCGGTTCGCGCGGCGGCAATCGGATCGTTTGTGGGGGCGGTGTTGTGGCAGGCCGCCAAAGCAGGTTTCCAGTTCTACGTAGCCACAGCGCTGCCCTACGCGGCGCTGTATGCATCGTTGGGATTGATCCCGTTGTTCTTGTTTTGGATCTACGTGACTTGGCTGATCTTTCTGTTCGGTTTGATTCTGACGCGAACGCTACAGATGATGCGAGGCCAACGTTCGGCCAAATGGATCGATGCGGATGACGAAACGGCCCTACACGGTGATCCCGATTGGATGTTGCCGATGATGGTCGAAGTGGCCGAAGCGTTTGCAGCGGGCAAGACGCTGGATTTCCAGCAGCTTTCGACACGGCTAGGGCTGAACGGCAATCACGCCCGCGAGATGGCAGAACGTCTTGTCGATGCAAAGTTGCTGCGACGTGTGACCCAAGGCAATGACGATGACGAGGATGATTCCTTGACTCTAGGGCGACCGGCCCAGCAGATTGAAATTCAAGAGATTCTAACGCTGGCTCATCACTCACGGTCCATTAGCCGGCATCGAGCCTGGGTGGCCCTCCGCGAGATCCGGAAGACCCAACACGACGCCGTGGCGGGGCAAACGCTTGCTTCGCTAATGAGTGACGGCTAACGCATTTTTTAATGAAGATCGGGGGGATTTCATGAGCGGCGCGACGAGCGGATTGCCGGGGCAAATTCAATCGATTTAAATCGCCGCGACCGGGCCGCTGCGGCTGAAGCTTTTTCCCGAAACAGCCCTCCCTGCCGCTCCCATTACTTGCACTGGACGTGGGGTGCCTTATGATCAAGGGGCAAATAGACTCGTATTGGCGAGTCCTCCGTCTGTCCCTTCGAATGTTGTGAGCGTCATGATGCTGTCGCCCGTCCTTTCCGCTGCTGCCGAAGCCGCCCCTGTTGGTTTTGTAATGCCGCTGGCAAATTGGCAATTGCTCGGGCAAAAGCCGATGAATGTGGTTTGGTTGGCGATCGTGCTGTTTGTGCTTTTTTTGATCGCGATCTTGGGATTCTTCTTTATCCGCTATGGAAAACT
Source organism: Novipirellula sp. (assembly GCF_041583735.1). NCBI lineage: Bacteria > Pseudomonadati > Planctomycetota > Planctomycetia > Pirellulales > Pirellulaceae > Novipirellula > Novipirellula sp. The sequence goes on along the minus strand of NZ_JBFHFD010000299.1, from coordinate 370 downwards.
TTGGTTCCAAGCGTACATGTCGGTCGCCGACGTCAGCTTGATGAGCTTGATTCGGATGCACTTCACGAAGGTCAATCCAAACGTCATCGTGCAGGCCAAAGTCATGTCGGCTCAAGCGGGGCTAAGCATTTCGCGTCGTGACGGGATCAGCACTCGGCGATTGGAAGCCCACTATTTGGCCGGTGGGAATGTGATGAATGTGATTCACGCAATCATCGCGGCTCATCGCGCCGAGATTCCATTGGATTTTGACCAAGCCGCTGCAATCGATTTGGCCGGACGTGATGTTCTGGACGCGGTGCAAACGAGTGTTTATCCAAAAGTCATCGATTGCCCCGACCCGAGTCGAACCGGAAAGACCACGCTCAGT
>NZ_JBFHFD010000298.1:0-9890 GCF_041583735.1 Novipirellula sp. | reverse complement strand
TCTTCGAGTCGTCGCATCGATTCGATATAGCGATCCTTGAATTCCTGCAGCGTTTTTGGCAATCCACCGTAGCCCCAATTGTCGCGATTGGCATCCCACAGGTGTCCCTGGACGGGATAACCATGTCCGCCAAACTCGCCAACCACCTTGATGTAATCGTCAAATCGTTTGTCGGCTAAAGGGAAATTGGGATGCGGATAGGCATGATGGTCCGCAATGTCACCGATCGGCCAAAAGTTGCCGCCACTGGCGATATTGACCAAACGTGACGGATCCCGCTTGACCGTCCACTTGCCGACCTCCATCGTGCGATGTTGCCCCCACGCTTCGTTAAACGGCACCCACACGACAATGCTGGGGTGATTTTCGAGGTCGTCAATCATCCGCTCAATCTCGACCATGTACTGATCGTGATCGGCATCGGACCAATCGGCATCTTGTGGGTTTGCCCGCATTCGTGTCCACGGGGGGCCTTTGCCGCCGCTGGGTTGATCCTGCCAAACCATCATCCCAATGCGGTCACAGTGGTAATAGTAACGCCGCGGTTCCACTTTGATGTGTTTACGGATCATGTTGAAACCCGAGTCCTTGAGAACTTCGATGTCATACAACATGCCTTCGTCCGAAGGAGGTGTCAGCAACCCATCGGGCCACCAGCCTTGGTCGAGTGGTCCAAGATGAAAAACAGTCTCACCATTCAGTGTGAATCGATGATGTCCATCCTTATCGACCGTTCGTCCCACTTCGCGGATGCCGACATACGATTGAACTTCGTCGATCGCATTACCAGATGCATCGAGCACCGCGACGCTGAGGTCATACAAATGCGGCGAATCGGGTGACCACAGTTTTGCGTCACTGACGTCGGTGATGAAAACACCCTCCGTATTAAACGTTTTGGAAGAAATCAGTTTGTCGCCGTCGACGAGACTAATTCGAACCTTCTCACCGGCAACCGGTTTGCCAGCCAAATCGACCTTGACGGTCACCTTGGCTTGGTCCGGCGAATCGGTAATCGCCGAGTGAATTTTCAGATCATCAATGTGACGCTGCGCGACCGTTTCGAGCCACACGGTTTGCCAAATCCCCGAGACTTGGGTGTACCAAATTCCGTGCGCATGGATAACTTGCTTGCCACGAATTTGCGATCCTTCGGTTTCGTCTTCGACGCGAACGACCAGCTGATTTTCGCCCGACTTTGCCGCATCGGTGATGTCCAGCGAAAATGGGTTGCTGCCGCCAACGTGTTTACCCACCGGGGTTCCATTGACAAAAACTTCACAGCGATAATCGACCGCTTCGAAATTCAGCTTCAACCGCTCGCCTTGCGTCACATCGGCTTGGAACGTGCGATGGTACCACAACGCTTCGGAATCACTCAGCAACCGCTGGACACCCGACAATCGTGATTCGATCGCAAAGGGCACCAGGATCTCGCCGTCCCATTTTTGCGGGATTTCGGTTTGATCCACGCCGGTGATTGCGTAATCCCAGTGGCCGTTCAAGTTGGTCCAACTTGGGTTTTGCAATCGGGGTCGCGCCAACGCAGGACGAGGATACTCGGTCCATGCGTTCTCTGCGGTCACCTGCTCGCCCCATTTGGTGATCAAGTCCGACTTGAAGGGGATCGTATTTCGTTTTGGCTTGGGGAGTTTGGGGATATGGTTGGCATCAATCAAGTGCACGTCGATCGATTGGCCGCCCGTGGTTTGGTGGCAGTGCACCGCAATCAGGTTGCTGCCTTTTTTGATTACTGCCGCCGCATCAGCGTCCAACGGAAACACTTTGTGGTGGTCGATGTAACCGGTCACGGCCAGCACTTTTTTGCCGTTGAGATAGACTTCGGCATCTTCATCGTGATGCATGTAGATCGCGAGATGCGCGGGAACCACATCGAGTTCAACCGATTGTCGCAGCCAGATATCATCGGTATTCCACTGGGTGGAAACTCGCGCCCCGGGCGTGGACCGCGTTCCGAATCCGCCGACGCCTTGCGCCCATCGAGAATCATCAAATCCGACCTCGTACCAATGCGCTCGTGGTTTTTTGGTGGTGAACCGCCATGACGTTTCCTGCAGAGTGCTGCTACTGCTGGTAGGCGAATCTGCCAGCGACCGCGTCTGCGGAAACCATCCGCCGAGCATGACAAAGATCACGAGCGTCATGGTGGTCCAACCTGTCAGCGAGCATCGTGGACGCGTCTGAGGCAGGCGACCGCTACCGAATGAAGATTGATTTAGCACGGAGGGTTCCTCGCTTGTTGGGGATGGAGGCGATTGATCGAATTCAGAAGAAGGGCGTTTGGAAACGGTAGAAGCCGCAACCAGACGACACAGACAAAATAGCTCAACTCGCCCGCTTGGTAAACGAGCTTTATTGCTCCGCAATTTGCTTTTTTGCGATTCCCGACTCGCAAGATAGCTTAGACACCGGCGTTCAACGAGAGTAATCCAGGGCGATTGGGACACAGAAACGCGGCAATTTCTCGCGAAATCGCCCGCCCGCTTGCTCATCGAACAGCAGGATCTATCATGTCCGCCACACGAATTCCTTTCGCTTCCCAATCAACTTTTAGAAAGCACTGTCCCCATGAAGGTCAACGAATATTTCGACGGCAAAGTCAAATCGATCGGTTTCGAGAACAGCGAAGGCCGCGTGACGTCCGGCGTGATGGCGGTCGGCGAGTATGAGTTTGGCACGAGCGAGAAGGAATTGATGAAGGTCGTCTCAGGCGAACTGAAAGTCAAACTGCCTGGGTCAAGCGAGTTTGCATCGTACAAAACCGGCAGCGAGTTCCGCGTCGACGCCAACCAGAAATTCCAGTTGAAGGTCGACCAAGCCACCGCCTACCTCTGCTTCTACAGCTAGGCAGGGCGTGCTGGGGAACAGAGAGGTGACAAAACGTTGCCGTCATTTGCCAGTCGCCCTCAGTAGATCCGAGCAAACGACCGGGCCGTTGGCCCTAACATTCATAGGTTTTCTTCGTCCCAGCCCGTTGGGCTGGGCTAGGTAAACTTCCGGGGCTTTGCCCCTAAATACATTATCGGAACCTCAGAACTTACGCTTCGGGTAGCGATTTTTCTAAGTCGGACGCTCTCTTACGGCCCACGCCTCACTGCTGCGATTCAGCTGCTACACCGCCAATGGCGACTTGCGGTGCACCCATGTGTAAACACAGGGGACCAAGATCAGGGTCAGGATCGTCGATACGATCATGCCGCCCAGCAAGGCTCGAGCCAAGGGGATCATCGCTTCGTTGCCCGGTGACAGCTGAAATGCCAACGGCAACATCGTTGCAACCAGCGTCAGTGACGTCATCAGAATCGGACGCAGTCGCACTTGCGCCGCCGACATCGCCGCGTCGTACGGCGACAATCCATCCGCCCGGCGACGGTTGGCAAACTCGACCAACAGAATCGAGTTGTTGACGACCACGCCGATCATCATCAACGTGCCCATTAACGATTGGATGTTGATGTAGGTGTCTGTCAAATACAGAACCGCCAACACCCCCCCGATCCCTAGCGGAACCGCCAACATGATGATCAACGGATCAAGAAACGAGCGGAACTGGGCCATCAACACGAGATACACCAACAGTGCGGCGACGGCCAATCCCATCCCCAGCAGACTCATTCCCGATCGCATCTTTTCCACGGGGCCTCGCAACGTCACCGACACGCCGTTGGCGAATTCCATCTCTGTCAATGTCGCTTCGATGTCCGCGGCGACCGAGCCCAGATCGCGTCCGGACACGTTGACGTGCACGTCATTGACGCGAGCGATATTGTAATGAGCGATCTCGCCTGGGATGGTGACACGTTTGACTGTGGCAATGTTCGACAATGGAATTGTGATCGGCCCATCCGCGGTATTCAGTGACAACGGAATGTTGCGAACGTCGTCCAGCGATTCAAAATCATTCGACTCGTATTGCACGCCCATGAAAAAGTCGGTGCCCGATTTGGGATCGATCCAAATCGTCGGTGCATAGCCCACGCTCGACCCCAGCGCGGTCAGAACCGTCTGAGCGACTTCCTCTTGGTCGACGCCCAAATACTTTGCTCGCGTGCGATCCACTTGCACATCAAATTGTGGATAGTCAAGCGATTGAGCGATCTGCACGTCGGCGGTGCCTGCGATCGGCCGGACCGCTTCGACAATCCGCTCGGCGGCCTCGCGGCATTGGCCCAATGTTCCCGCCGAAACTTGAACGCTGATCGGCGTCGGCACACCCTCGTTCAGTGCCATGTTCACAATGCCACCGGAAACAAACAGAAATTGCTCCAGCGGATACTCGTCCACGAATCTCTCACGCAGCGCGTTGATGTAAGTGTCCGTGCTGGTGGATCGACCATCCTGTTTCAAGTTGACGATGACGTACGCCGTGTCGGGGCCCGAATTAGAACTGAGCACGGTCGAGAACCCCGCTCCCTTTCCAACCGGCAACCCGATATTGGAGATCAGCGTTTCAATTTGTTCTTCGGGAATGGTTTGCTTGATCGATTCTTCGATGCGGGCCACCAATTTCTCGGTTTCATCCAGTGCGGTTCCTGGCAACGTTTTGAGTCGAATTTCAAACGAGCCTGCATCCACCGCCGGGAACAACTCGGTTCCGATTGACGGCAACAACAGGAACGTGGCTCCGACCCCCGCAACGATCACCAACGAGGTCACTGCAGGCACCTTCATTGCCATGCCAAGCAAGCGACCGTACAAACCGTGTGGCTTGTCTTCGTCCTCGTCACTGGTGGAATCACGATTGCGGTCACGCATGCGATTGCGAACCAGCGTCGCACAGAAGGCCGGGACCACGGTCAATGCCAACACGTACGAGGCCCCGATCGTGAACGTTGCCGCAAGCGAAAGTGGCGTGAACAGGTACTTGATCATGCCGGTCAAAAAGACCGCGGGCAAAAACACCGCGAGCGTGGTTACGGTACCAGCCAGGATCGCTCCGGAAACTTCGTCGGTCCCTTCGCGCGCCGCCTTCATCGGCGATTTGCCCATGCGTTGGTGCCGGATCACGTTTTCCACGACCACGATCCCGGCATCGACCACGGTCCCAATCGCCAACGCAATCCCGCTGAGCGTCATCACGTTGATCGTTTGACCGGTAAAGGCGAACCCAAGTGCCCCGATCAAGATCGCTAACAGAATCGTGGTGACAATGATCAGCGTGGGCACAATCCGGCGCAGAAAGACAAACACGACTATCGCGACCAACAGGGCTCCCAAGCCAACCTGCGTCATCAAGTTCGACATTGCGTTACGAATGTAGCTCGATTGATCCGAAACCAGCGTGACTTCGGTCGCTTCGGGAATGTCGCCGCGTTCCTTCATCTTCGGAATTTCCGACGCGATGCCTTCGTAAATACGGTCGACCACAGCGATCGTGTTTTCGCCCGGCTCACGCAGCAGCGGGCAATAGACACTGCGTTTTCCGTTGACGCGAACGATGTTGTATTGCAGCGCCGCGTCGTCAACGACGCGAGCGACATCGCGAATGAACACGGGACGCCCCTCGCGAACCGAAATCGGAATTGCTTCGATTTCTTCGGTCGTTGGCAACGTGTTACGTGGTTGCACCTGATAATCGGTGCCGCCCATCCGCGCGGTTCCCGCCGCCAACACCAAGTTCGACTTTTTCATCGCTTCGACCACATCGACCGCGCTGACGTGATACGCCATCAGTTTTGCAGGATCGACGTAGACCATCATTTGACGGAATTTGCCGCCGAACGGATGTGGAATCTGGACCCCCTTGAGGCCACCCATTTTGTTGCGGACGGCGTAATAACCGATCGTATACAGTTCCGATTCACTCAGCCCATCTCCGGCAATGGCCGCCAACACGACAGGCAGGTTCGCCGGTTCGCTACGCAGCGTGAACGGCCACTCGATTCCCGGCGGCAAGTGAAACATGTCACTCGCTTCGAGGTTGACGATGTCGTTCATCGCCGAACTGGGGTCGGCACCGGGCTGAAAGAAAACCTTGATGACCGCGGCCCCGGGAACCGTGCGTGATTCTTGATGTTCGATCTTTCCTGCCAACGTCAATGCACGCTCGACACGCGAGCTGACCGATTTTTCCATGTCCAAGGTGGGCAAGCCTGGATAGGAAAAGAAGCTGACGACGACGGGCTTTTTAAAGTCCGGCAGAATGTCGATCGTGATTCCCGGAATCACCGCTGCGCCCAGGACGCACAACGCGATCGTGGCCGCTAAAACAGCAAACCGGTTTTTTAGCGAAAAGTTAGTCAATCCCATGGAGCGAAATCTCAGGTGATAAAGCGGGCGGAGCGTCAGACGTCTCGACGCCGTTTTCAAAGGGTCTGTGCAGAAAGAAGGAATGCAGTCGCGGCAATCGCAGCTGCGGGATGAAGCGAAAACTAGTTCGTCAGGACGCTTACCTTTTGGCCATTTGTAAATCGGCTCAGATGGGCATCAATCACGCGTTGGCCTGCTTCGACCCCCGAGAGCACCTCGATTGAATTGCCATCGTCCATCCCCATCGTGATCGGAGCGATCGAAACCGTTTCGTCTTGATCCACCACATAGACGTAGGCATTGCCCGACTCTTCAAAACGAATCGCGCGCGCGGGCAACATGTTGGCGGCCGCTTTGGTCGAAAGATGGATCGAGGCTTGGCCGAACATGCCAGGCAACAGCTTGCCGTCGGGATTGTCGATCTCGGCTTCGACCATCATCGTGCGAGTGCTTGGGTCGAGACTACCAGATCGTCGTGTGACCGTCGCGGTGATCGGGGATTCCGCCGTGAACGAAGGAAAGGTCAATGTGATTTCATCGCCTTGATTGACGAGCGGTGCGTCGGTTTCAGGGACGGGAACGCGAATACGGACCTTATCGATCTGGCTGAGCACAAACAACGGTTTGCCGCTACCGACCTCACTCGCTTCGCGGACCAGATCGCCAGGCTGGACAAAGCGGTCGGTGATCACGCCGGAAAAGGGAGCTCGGATGACCGCGTAGGACAACAACACATCGAGTTCATCGAGTTGTCCCCGCGTGATTTCGGTTTCCGCACGAGCGGCTTCCCTATCCGCTTTTGCAGATGCCACTTGCGACTGCGCCACCGCGACTTCGGCTTCGGCGGATTGCACCGACGACATGACCGCTTCCTTGCGAGCCTGTTCCGAATCTCGTTTCAGTCGCACTTCGTCCAACATGCGATTTTGTAGCGATCCACGCTGAACCAGATCTTCGGTGCGATTGAACTCCGCTGACGACGCCGCCAGCGAAGCTTCGGCACTATTGAGTTGTGACTTGGCTTCGGCCAATTTAGCTTCGGACGATCGCACTTGAGCCGTGGCCAGATCGATGCCTGCTTGAGCCCGCTGTTCCTCTGCGACCAACCGCCGGATTCTCGCCTCGATCACCTCGCGTTGTTTCTGCATCTCCGGCACATCGATCGTCGCCAGCTCGGCGCCCGCTTTGACGTAATCGCCGATGTCCGCTTTCAATTCCTTTACAAAGCCCGAGATTTTGGCCCGCAACTCGGCTCGAAAGTAAGCGTGCACCGATGCGGGTTGCAGCGTTGTGCGTTGGACTTCGGTGGGGGCAACCTCGACCGTCTTGACTCGGGTCACGTGGAGCGTTTCGTCCTTTTTCGCGACGCCCGGTTTGGAATCAGGCGAACAGCCCGCGGTCACAACCAAGACGCCCAAAACGCCGAGCCAAGCCAAACAGCAGCGGTGGAAAGGGTGATTCATTCAAATTTCTCGTTTTCAGTTCGACGCACTCCCAAGGAGTGCCACCGTGTAGATTCATTCAAAAGCGGTTCTTTGCCCCTCGCTTGGCAGGTCATGATCCGCACAATCGGTACGACCGGTACCAGCGAACAAGCTTCGCGGAGGCAATCATTCATCATAGTTTGCACAACGCGTGTTTTCGATGGCGGCTAACTTGGATTCCCGCAGTTCAACGCCGTCATCCGTCATTATCTGCACTCTCGTTTGCCGAAGCACTTTCCATGTGACCGTTGCGTTTGGAGTAACAAGCACAACGCGAATGTGGATACGGCTACGGACTTAGCGATAAAGGAGGGCAGGATGCCCCGACTCATGATCACTCTTGACCTGATGGGCCTAGTGGGCCTGATGGGGCTGACGGGCTGTGCAGGCAACCAATATTTGACGCAAAATCCAACGCCCACTCGACTCGATCATGCCGTCGCCACGGTCGCACCGGTCGCACCGGTCGCACCGATGGGGCAAACCACGGATGCAGGATTGGCTCAATCCGCTCCCGCCGTTTCACAGGAAGTGCGTCCCGTCAATCACCAAAAAGTCTCGGTGAAGCCATCGGGGGGTGAAGATCAGTCACGCCACGGAACCTTGACGATCGACGGACGTCAATACGAGCTAAAGCTCGTCGAGTCGAAGCCGAACGAGATCGCAACCGCAGATCTGTCGTTGACCGCATTCGAAGACGGTCCGGTCGTGAACGTGCCCGTCGAACCCGCTGCACCAATGGCGTTTCCCATCGACGAGGATGTCCAATATTTCGAAGGCGCGATCCCGCAGGGCGACTTTGACGGCCAACCCATGACCTCAACCTCTCATTCGATCGACTTGAATTTGCCATCGGCGCTCGCCATGGTCGGCGGCCAGCATCCTGTGGTCGGATTCGCCCAGTGGCGGGTCCAAGAGGCCTATGCCCAACTCGCTCGCGCCGAAGTGCTGTGGTTGCCATCGATCCAGGCCGGCTTTGGTTTTCACCGTCATGATGGAAATTATCAGGCCAGCGACGGGACGATCGTTGACATCAATCGTAACTCGTTTCAATACGGACTGGGCACCGGCGCCACCGGAGCAGGCACGACGCCGCGTCCCGGATTGGTCGCCCAATTCCATCTAGCCGACGCAATCTTTCTGCCCGAGATCGCTGAGCGAACCGTCTCGGCACGCCATCACGCGGCCGCTGCGGCGATGAACGAACAATTGCGATCGACCGCGGTCGCCTACACCGAATTGGTCAACGCCTACCAAGACGCCAGCATCCTGGAATCGTCGCGTCAACGGACCGCAGAGCTGTTCAAAATCACCAACGACTTTGCCAAGGCGGGGGAAGGACTGCAAGCCGATGCGGACCGGATCAACACCGAGTTGGCGATGGTCGACAACCGCATGATCGGAGCCCGTGAACGGATCGCGGTGGCGTCGGCGCGGTTGGCGCAAACACTCAGTCTGGATGGCGACACTCCGATCCAACCGTTGGATGTGACGGCGGTGCCAATCGATTTGGTGTCACTGGAAATGGACAAGGCGTCGCTGATCAGCACAGGACTCAATTCACGTCCGGAACTGAAGGAATCCAAATCGCTTGTGGCCGCCGCCTGTGAAGCGTATCGCCGTGAAAAGTACGCTCCGTTTGTCCCCAGCGTGCTGCTAGGTTTCAGCACCGGCGGCTTCGGCGGCGGGCTTGGCAACAACCTCGATAACGTGGACGGCCGCTACGATTTGGACGCCGTTATGACGTGGGAAGTTCGCAACCTTGGGTTCGGCGAGCGAGCCGCTCGTCGCGAGTCATCGGCACGCGTTCAACAAGCAAGGTTCGAAAAGTTGAGAGTGATGGATCAAGTCGCTCGCGAGATTTCGGAAGCGTATTCGCAGATTCAGTTCCGTCGTGAACAGATCGTGGTAACTGAGCGAGCGATTGGATCGGCCGAAGATTCCTACAATCGAAACTTGGAACGGATCCGAGATGGTCAAGGGTTACCGCTAGAAGTATTGCAGTCGGTTCAAGCACTTGAAACCGCTCGCCGGGCATACTTGCAAGCGATCATCGACCACAACCAAGCCCAATTTCAATTGCAATGGGCACTCGGTTGGCCGGTGACCGCGCCGGCCCCCACGGCAATGGGAATG
>NZ_JBFHFD010000297.1:0-9920 GCF_041583735.1 Novipirellula sp. | reverse complement strand
TGCTATCGGTACGCATGTAAGTGATGTAACCGTTTTCGTACAACCGCTGGGCCGCCTGCATGGTCCGCCGAGCGGTGAAGCCCATCTTGCGGTTGGCTTCCTGCTGCAGCGTACTGGTGGTAAACGGTGCTTTGGGACGTTCGGTGAACGGTTTGACTTCGACTTTGGTGACTTTGAAGTCAGCACTGCGAAGCCGCTCGGCCAGCGCCGTCGCTTCGGCCTCGTTCATCTGCAGCAAGTCGGGATTTTTCAGCTTGCCGTTTTCGGAGTCAAAATCTTTGCCCGAGGGAATTTTTCGGCCATCAACGGTCGCCAGCGTTGCGTTAAACGACTCTTTCGAGGCGGTGTCGAACGTCGCTTCGAGATCCCAGTACGTCGAATCGACAAAGGCAATCCGCTCGCGTTCGCGCTGCACGATCAAGCGAACGGCAACACTTTGCACGCGACCGGCACTCAGCCCGCGACCGACTTTTTTCCAAAGTAGCTGCGAAACGTCGTAACCGTACAAACGGTCCAAGATGCGGCGGGTTTCTTGGGCGTCGACCAATCCGCCATCGATCTCGCGAGGATTCTCGATCGCTTTTTGGATCGCATCCTTGGTGATCTCGTGAAAAACCAGTCGATGAACGGGAACCTTCGGCTTCAGAATCTCGTAAAGATGCCAACTGATCGCTTCTCCTTCGCGGTCTTCGTCCGTCGCGAGATAGAGGCTGTCGGCATCTTTAAGCGCCGCTTTTAACTTGCTGACTTGCTTTTTTTTGTCATCGGGAACGATGTAGATCGGCTCGAAATCGTTCTCGGTATTCACCCCCAGGTAGGCCCAAGGTTCTTTTTTGTACTTTTCCGGCATCTCTTTGGCGCCACCCGGAAGGTCTCGGATATGCCCAATACTTGCCTCGACCTGATAGCCTTTGCCCAAGTATTTCGAGATCGTGCGTGCTTTGGCTGGTGATTCGACGATCACCAAACTTTTGCCCGTGCTTTTAGCCATACAAAAAAACGACGTGGTTAGGGTTAGACGAAATGGACCGAAAGTCAGTACAACAACACAGTACGCAAATACACAGTACGCCATGGATGCGAATGCGATACTCGCCTTGACCCTCTAAATTGAGGGGCGATACGCTTTGCATCTCGGTTGGCACGCTTGGTCATGAGCCATTGCTTCTGACAGAGAGTTGGTCGATCGCGGCTTGTTGTCAAGATCACTCCGGATGCGATTGCGATAAATTTGTAGTCATCGACCGAGCGATTTTTTTAGAAAATTTACGGAAAACCCCATCGGACAATCCCCCAAAGCACTGAAAAAACTCCGTGCTTTGCGTCCTCGCCAGAAAAAGAAGCCAGAAAGAGTCTGCTATGAACAACAGTCCGTTCGAAATCTTTCGTAAGAACCTCAAGCCAATGATGGTCTTTCTGATCATGTTGGCGATGTTCTCGTTTGTCGTGCTCCCCGCACTGGACACCTATTTGCGTCAAAATACGGGAGGTGGGGGAGACGCGAAGCTTGCCAGTTTTGACGGAATCGAAATTTCTCAGAATCGCATTTCGTACATGACGCAAAATCACCAGTCGACAGTGCGGTTTTTGCGTGAGTTAGCGGAAAAAACGGTCGCAGCGGGTGGGTCGCCTAAAACCCCAGGCTTCCGCTACGACGACCAGAACAACCGCGTCGCGTCGATCGGAATCAGCGAGATGCCCAGCGAACAGTTGTCGCTGAAAACGATGCAATTCGCCTCGGAAGCCAACAAAGCGGGTTTCGAGCTTGACGATGCGGCAATCGGAGCTTGGTTGAATCTGTTTGTCGACGATCGCTTTACCGACAAACAGATCGACGCGATGCTGATGGAAAGCACTCGCAACCAAATGGGCCGAGTCCATCTGTACGAGCAACTCCGCAGCCACTTGTTGGCCGATTTGTACAACCGAGCGGGCTTCGCCGTGGTTGCGGCCGGGCAAATGCCGATCATGACGCCCGCCGAAGAGTGGACCAACTTTTTGAAGCTCAACCGCGAAGCGACGGCGACTGCTTATGGCATCCCCGTCGAAAGCTTCGTCAGCAAAACCGATCCCAACCCCAGCGAATCGGCAATCAAAGCGATGTACGAAGAGGGCAAGGATACCGATCCGAACGATCAATCGCCCGCGCCCGCCTTTCATCGTCAATACACCGCCCAATTTGAATACCTGGTCGCGGATCTGCAATCATTCATCGACGAAGAGGCGGTCAAATTCAGCGAAGAGGAACTGCGTGCCGAATACGAGCGTCGACTCGCTGGCGGCGATTTCCAGCTGCCCGAAGACCCTGCGGCTGAACAAGCTGCGACCGACGAATCGGAACTCGCAGACGGACTTGAAACCGAACTTGTTGAAACCGAGGTGATGGAAACCGAACCGGCCACCGAAACGCCAAGCGACGAAAAGAAAGCGGACGAGTCGAAGGACGAAAAACCGGCGGCAGAGAAGAAGGAAAAGGAATCGGCGGAAAAGGAAGAAGCTAAACCCGAAACCGAAACCGATTCGACCAGTGAAGCCCCTGAAGCCCCTGAAGCCGAAGCTCCCGATGCTGAAGCCGAAGTTAAAGAGTCCAGTGACGAAGCAAGCGAAGAATCTGAAAAGACTTCGAGTCGCGGCAAATCGATGGCTGCCAACAACGGCATCCGCTTGGTCGCTTTCCAAGACACCAGCGACGAAGGTGAAACCGACGCAGCCGCGGAAGAAGCCGATGCGGCTGACGAAGCAGTGAGCGAAGAGCCTGCGAAGGATTCGCAGAAAGAAAAATCCGAAGCCCCCGAGGCGGATGACAAAGCTGCGGACGATGCCAAGCCGGAAATGAAAGAAGAGCCTGCGGCAGAGAAGTCGGACGAAAAACCGGCTGCCGAAGAGCCCCAACCCGAAGCCAAGAAGCCCGAACCGAAAAAACCTGAAACCGAATCGTTCGAAGCGGTTCGCGAACAGATTGCTGACTCGTTGGCACGACCGATCGCCGAACAACGAATGGGCAAAGCAACTGCGGAAATGTTTTCGCAGATGCGACGCTACTTCAATCAGCATGCGATTTACAGCAGCGACAAAAAGAACGGACTCGAAGTCGAAGAGCTCAAGCCATTTGATTTGAAGAAGATGGGTGAAAAATTCGGATTCCGCTATCAAAAGATCGGCCCTTACACCGAGTTTTCGATCCAAGCCGAACCGATTGCACAAACGGTCGAAGTTGGTACCCAGCAAATGCGTCGCGGTCCGGCATTCACCACGTTCATGTACGGCGGGCAAACGCAAATCGGAATAGTGCCTCGGCAAGTGCTCTATTCGCCGCTTCGCACCGTCGATGACCGTGGTGGCAAGACCTACATTTCGTGGAAGATCGACGAACAAAAAGCGTACACACCGAAACTCGAAGAGGTTCGAGATGAAGTGATCGCTGCGGTTCGGTTAAGCGAAGCTCGCAAATTGGCGATGGATGCCGCAGCCGAGCTTGCTGCCAAAGCGAACAAGAGCGGAGCGGAACTGAGCGAACTCGTCCCCGAGGAAAACAAAGACGAAGTCAAATCGGGTCTCGGCCCCTTCAGCTGGCTCGATTCGTTTGGATTCCAAGGTGCGTCCATTGGTAACGTCCCCGAATTGAACTCGGTGGGCGAAGAATTCATGAAAGCAGTGTTCAATTCCGAAGTGAATCAGTACGCGGTTGCAATGAACATGCCCGAAAGCGTCGTCTACGTGGTCAAACCGACCAATTTTCAACCGAGCTTGGATGAACTGAAAGTTCTTTTCCAAAACCCACGCGATCGCATGATGGCGATGCTCGCGGGCGGTGGATCGACGAACGACGTGATTCAGGGATTTTATGAATCGGTCGACGAACGAACCGACTTCACCTATGATCGCGAAGCCGAAGAGAACGACGAGTACTAAGCCGAATCGACGGATTGTTGATTCGTTTGATAATGAATTGAACCTGAAACCCTCTTTGGTGCTCCGCACCGGCGAGGGTTTCTTTTTTGTCTACACCTAACCGACCGCTTGCATGCTGTTCGTGAAATGGCTGTGTGGTGTATAACATCCTCTGCGACGTTTTCATTGACGATGCCGCATCATGACCGTATGAATTCAAAAGGCGGAATTCAAATCCCCTAAGCTCAGGAGTTAGGCAATGTTGTCATCACAAATCCCCACCTTGCAGTGCGGCGAGTCCGAAAAGGAAGAACTTCAACGAGCTTTGGGGTGGGACCGAGACCTGTCGAATACCCCGGCGGCGAAAGAAAACCTACGCAACTACATCACGCTTCAACTTGCGTCCGCCGGTCTGATGCCGCCCGACAGCGAGCAAGACCAATCGATGACGACTTTCTCGGCCGGGATTCTAGAGAGTCTGCGAGAAAAGAATCGATTGTTGTCGGAGTATCGTGCGCCGGTCGATTCGCGAATCGAAAACTTTCTTAATGAGTATTTCGCTGACGTCACCGACGGCAACCCGTTGCGGTTGCCTGGTCGCACCTTGACGCTCGATCGTCACGGCATGGCCCGCGAGTTGAGTCTGCCTGCGGGCGGACATGAATTCCAAAATGAGCTTGTCAGCTCGTACCGCTGCTTCAACGGCGTGCTAAACAATCCTCGCGCCGATCGCCGCACGACGGCAGGCACGTTTCATGTCGTCGACGGTGGATTGCCGATCCCAAGCGACAAACGGGTTGTCCCCAAAAGCGTGTTCGTGAAATTGTTCCGCGCAGCGATGACGCCTCCAGACGACATGATGTCGCTGCCTTACACCTCCACCTCGTCGAATCCCTCGTTGACTTGGGTTTCGTTGCTGCTGCGTCCGATTGTGTGCCCCGAGGTCCCTGGATTCGGTGCCCAGAAAACGATGGAGACCCGTTTCTTTGCTCCGGGTTCACTGATCAGTAACCTTGATTTTGTCGAAACAATTTTCGGAAACGCTGGCGACCCGCTCAGCAGTCGCAACGATGCCGGATTGGACGTATTGCACTGGAGCGGCCACACCGGATGTGTGATCCTGGCGACGCATTTGACCAGCATGACCAAGAAAGAACTTGGTTTGCCGCATTACGACGATGCGAACGAACGCCAACGTCGCGATTCGATGTGCTGGAAAGACCCCGAAGAAAAATACAACGACGGGGGCGCTTTCAAACTCACTTGCCGTGACGAGTCGGGCGTGATTGTCACGCTGATCGCCGACAACTATTACGGTTACTGTAAAAAGGAAGTCAAAACGCAACTCAGCTACGCCACCAACTTGATGGGTGGATGCGAAGAGGAGCATTCGGGCGGCGCGTTGGCATTTGCCTCCTATTCGCTCGGCGATGAATTCCAAGTGAACAGTCGCCGCTATAACGGCCGCCGGTTCTCGGATGTCGCAAGTGAATACACTTCGTTCATCGACGTCAAACCCGAGGGATACGGAATCGACCGCTACGATCCCAGCGTCGTCTACATTCCTGAAAATGCCAAAGTCACGCTGATCGAACGCTGTGTCACGTGGACCAACAACGGCAAAGTCGAGCGGATCCCGCTCTCACCGGCCAATGTCTATATCGCACCAAGTGGCTACAAAATCCGACTCGAAAAACATCCCAACGCACCGTCTTGGCGTTTGGTCGGTTCCGTCGGCGAAGGCATCTTCTGTCACAAACCGTGCACGGTTAGCGGCGGCGGAAAGAGCGAAATCAGCAAGAGTCTTCGTGACTATATGTTGTACGGCCCGATCTTTGTCACCGACCGTGAAAAAGACTTTGCGAAACTCGACGAGATTTTTTCGCGAACCTATCACGACCGCTGGTCCAAAGAGTACACCGGGCGGACGGACTATACCGAAAAACCAAGTCGCCCTGTGCTCGATCCCAATCGTAGTCTCGGCAGTGTGATTCAGTTGCTGACGCCTTCACCGGATTACAACGACGACTACAACAAATGGCTGCGAGAGATTCCTGAACACGTCTACTCGATGGCGTTGATCATCAAACGTTTCATTCGCTCGGGAATGGAAGAAAATTGGCACGAGCATTTTGGCGTGGATATCGTCAACGGATCCGCAGGCCATGAACTGAAAATCGGCGACCGTTCGTTAGTCGGCACCTATTTGCGAGTCGGCTGGGATAACAACCGCTGGCGTACTTTCAAATTACGACAAGACTTCATTGCGGCCGACAAGGTGCAGCGTGAAGACGATATCAGCGCCAGTGTGGTCGTGCCGGCTGACGTACTGGGTGACGTTGGCAAAGCGGTCACTCCGTCGGGCAGTTACAAGTTCGTCGAAAATTGTGAATACCGATTGTTCCAGCGTCCCGATGACGCGGTGCATCGCGGCTTGGATAAACAAACCGAGCTTGATTTGTCACGTCCTGGCAGTTTCATCAGTAATTTCGAACCGTTAACGACCGCACAAGCACGCGAAATCGTCGAAGACGCAATCGAATTTGACAAATTCACCGGCCCCATGGCTTCCATGCTGGCGAAAGCCGCCAAAGCCAAGGAGGGTTACGTCGTCAGCACAGCGAACCCACGGATCGTCAACGGAGCTCCGACTAAGAACCCGCGTTACCTGCAAGACCGGCCTGACATGGTCAATTCGCGTGACACCTACGTCGCGATGCGGGGCATGCAATTGCATCGTGGGCTGGCCGAAGATGCTCCGATCCACGCTCCGGTTGGCGCCGTGCTTTCAGGACGTCGCAACAATCCACCAGACTTGAAGGCTGGGTTCCGGTCACTCGCCGTCTACTCGCCGCTGCACTACCAAGAGTTGCCTGAGTTATTGATGGACTATGTTTGTTCATTGACCGGCAAGAGCCCCAGCACCACGGGGGCGGGTAGCGAAGGGGCTCTGACCAAAGGGCCGTTTAACGCCCTGATGCCTTCAGTCGATTTGAATTCAACGGTCGTGTCGCTGATTTTGACCGGACTGGGTGGGTTCAGCACGGCCGCAGGGCACGTCGGACCTCGTTTCGAAGTCGGGCATGACATTTCGCTGTTGATTCCCGAAGTGTGGTGTCGACTCGGTCCCGAAGAACGCGATCCGGCGGAGATGATTCGCAACAAGATGCTCGAAAAGGTCGAAGATTTTGACCATGGCGATTTGCGAGTTCCCGCCAGCCGGTTGGGCTACCGCATCACGACGCGGTTCGTTCGCACCTATCTAGCTCGCGTGTTTGACAATCCGTCGAAGGTCTTTACCCCCGAGATCCTGCAACCAGAACTGCAAGACATCGAATCG
Organism: Novipirellula sp.; assembly: GCF_041583735.1. NCBI lineage: Bacteria > Pseudomonadati > Planctomycetota > Planctomycetia > Pirellulales > Pirellulaceae > Novipirellula > Novipirellula sp. Next base: position 2,689 of record NZ_JBFHFD010000297.1, on the reverse strand, counting down.
TACGTCGACGGTATCATGCACATCACCGAGGCTCAGAAACGAGTCGCGCTGGCCTACATGGAAGACGGCGGCTACGAATTGGCATGTCCTCCGCTAAAAGCCATTTTGAATATCATGGCCTACGGCGAGCACGAAGGAAAAACCGCTGCCGATCCTGAAATTCGCGAATTGTTTACACGAGACTCGTTGCTGAAAAGCGACTGGTACGCCGCTCGTTTAAAGAAGAAACAGATTCGTGACATCGATCATTGGAAGGCTTTCGAAGAGCGACTCGAAGCGATGATCGAGCATTCCAAACAGAACAATTCGATGATTGATTTGGAATTGTCTGATCGACTCGGCTACGCATCGGAAATGCGTGCCCATGCGGAATCGAGTAGCTATTTGGACGAGTTGGTAGGCACGACCGGTGCTGATCCGATGCAGCCTAGTTTGACCGATCCCTCGATGATCAACCGCTTGGCGACCAGTCGCTAAACGCCGCAAATCAACGCAGTGATACATCTCGCAGCGAAACTCGCCAACAGTTTCGCGCGAGGGCATGCGCCGTGAAACCAAAGTCTTCGCGACTTTCGCAACGCCGAGCGACGCAGAATCGCGATGGGGACGAGTTGCTCGTTAGCACAATTTTTCGTGGCTTAACGCACCACCCCGCTTTTCTTTCCAGGTAAAATGGACGCCTCGGTCCCACCTTTTTTGCTTCCTACCTGGAAAAGATATCAGTATGCCAAAACTATCTCGACGTCAGTTCAGCTCGGCCGCAGCAGCCACGATCGCTGCCGCATCGCTCCCCCGTGCTCAGCGGTTTGCCCATGCCGCAGGCCCCAACGACAAACTTGGTGTTTGTATCGTCGGAGTCAACAGTCGCGGCAACGAGCATATCCGCGGCTTCAATCACGACCCACGCACCGAGATTCGCGCGATCGTCGATATTGACGAAAGTGTCGGAAAGCAACGCGTTGCGAGAGTCAGTGAGATGCAGGGCAGCAAGCCCGAATTCTTTACCGACGTGCGTGATGCACTGGAAATGAATGGTCTGGATATTCTGACCTGCGCCACCCCCAATCATTGGCACGCCTTGATGGGTGTGTGGGCGATGCAAGCGGGCAAAGATGTCTATATCGAGAAACCAATCAGCCACAACATTCACGAAGGACGCGCGTTGGTGGCCGCCGCCAAGAAATACGGCCGAATGTTCCAAACCGGAACTCAATCACGCAGCAGCAGCGCCTGTCAAGACGCCGTCCAGTTCATTGCCGACGGTGGCATCGGAGAAGTTAATTTCGCTCGTGGCTTATGTTACAAACGACGTAAATCGATCGGTGCTTTGGGCGATTACCCGATCCCTGAAAAAGTAAATTTCGATTTGTGGAGCGGGCCAGCGAGCTACACCGATCCGAAGGTCACGCGGAAACAATTCCACTACGATTGGCATTGGCAACGTCACTACGGCAACGGCGACTTGGGGAATCAAGGCCCACACCAAACCGACATCGCGCGTTGGGGATTGGGCGTCGATCGCCACCCGAATTCGGTGCTTACCTACGGCGGACGTCTGGGATATCAAGCCGAACGCAACGACCCAAATTATGTCGATGCCGGCGACACTGGAAACACCGAGATTTCGATCTACGATTACGGAGACAAGTGCCTTGTCTTTGAAACTCGCGGACTCGATTGCTCGACCACCTCGGGCGATGAAATCGAAAGTTTCTTTGGTAAAGGAAAAGGCAACAAGATCGGCGTGATTTTCTACGGCAGCGAAGGTTATGTCGCGCAGACGTCCTATGATCACTGCGCCGCGTTTGACAAGAGCAAAAAGCTGATCAAAGAATTCAAAACGCGTAACGTCGGCGACGCTCACTTTGCTAACTTCATTGACGCCTGCCAATCACGGGACGCATCCACGTTGAACGCCGATGCAAAGACCGGACATTTGTCGGCCGCCGTCAGCCATCTTGGTAATATTTCGTACTACGTTGGCGAACAGAATCATGCCTCCGCCGACGAGATCAGCAAGGCGCTCGCGAAGATCAAGAGCTTGGACAACAACCAAGAAACGCTTCAGCGGACCGTCGAGCATCTCACGGCCAACGGTGTCGATCTCGAGAAAACCCCAATGTCGCTGGGAGCTCATTTGAAGTTTGATCCTGAAGCCGAGCATTTTATCGGCAACGACGAAGCCAACGCGATGTTGACTCGCGAGTACCGCAGCGGCTTCGAAGTCCCCGCAGCGGAAAACGTCTAAGCGGATCGGGACTGTAAAACCGCTGGTCGTTTGATGACCATTCGGCTGCGTGATATGACTGCGACCTCTCCGCCGACTTCGTCGGTGGAGAGGTAACGAGTTAATACGCAAAAGGAAAACATGGTGATCTTCTTAACCGCATCGGCACAAAATACCGAACCATGTCCGGTGACCTTCGTCAGCGACGTCCCCTCGCCCGACATCGCCTTTTTTAGCAGATTGCCAACACCGCGAGACAAAACGCCTTCGCCTTCGAATTTCACTTGTCCCGTATAGGCAACCATCGCCCCCAATCTTGACCCACACTTCACCATTCAGATTGATGTCGAGCATCCGCTCGGACTCAAGCTCAAAAAGCCCTTGCTTCAAGTCGCGATCTTTGGACTTTTCTAAAAAAAGCTTGAAGCGAATAACGATTCTCAGACACAGTGCATTCCCTTG
>NZ_JBFHFD010000296.1:0-9923 GCF_041583735.1 Novipirellula sp. | reverse complement strand
GTAGACGTTGATCAACCAATGCACCTTGCCGTACCAAGGCTCATCCAAAGTGTTGTGCTGGGCACCGGCCAATAGCCCGTCTTCATCCGGATCCCATTCCTTGATCACAAAATCCATCGAACGTTTGACCCGGTCCCACATGCTCTCGAGGAAGCGGTAGTCCGTCGTCATCTGGCTTTCACGCAGCACGCGAATGATCGTGCCGCAGGTGCCGTCGAGGGCATCGTCTCTGTCGCTTTTGCCTTCTCTCATCGAATAGCGGAAGTAGACCATTCCAGTGGACTCGTCGAAACCGAGACCATACTCGATCTTGTCGCGGCACTCGCGTTCGATTTCTGGAAAGACCCTCGCTAAACCTTGGGCATAGTTCCACACGTGCGTGCAATTGCCGGGACAGCAGCGGACGCCTTCTTCTAGATTGTAAATCTCGGTGTCGTTGCCACGTGGATAGACCCGCTGTGCGACTTGGGTTTGCATGCAGTTGATGGGAATAAACGCGCGCTCCAAAAACCAATACGGCAAGCTGGAGTCGTACCAGGTATCGACCCATTTCTTACTGGTGTCGTACAGCTCGCTCTCACGGCTGGCTACCTGACTCGAAGCTTCGGCAGCGGTCGGCCAAACCGTCGCGTAGTGATTGCGGCCGGGCGAGGTCGACTTCGGCCCGACGCCAAAAGCGGTGCCATAGCGAACATTCGGAAAACGCCAGGAAACGGCGAAGGACACCGTCTTGGATTCACCGGGGCCGAGCGAAAATTTGCGGCCGATCGAAGCGAGGGCGGGCCGTTTGGCATTCATCTCGGCTCGGGCACCATCCTCGGGACCGGCATCGGAGTCAAAGATGCCATTGGGACCAGGATTGGTTTTTGCCAAATCGACCAGCTCCGGCTTCTCCTTGCCAAAGACACCAAGTGCCATCGAATTGGCGTTTTCGAAATCTGCCCTGCATTCGACGGTAGCAATCTCATCCAGTTCGCGATACACACAGACTTTCTTTCCCTTCGAGCCATTGGTGCTGTTATCGATCCAGCCCGCAATCGCCACCTCTTGGGAATCCGGCGAGTGGTTGGTCACCGTGTATCGCATCACGATGACCGGATAGCTGGACTCATCACGGCGAAGCGGAATGAAGGGAGTGTAGGCTTCCAGTTGAACGTTTAGCGGACACGATTCATCCGCATAGTCCACCCGCCCCATCGGGTATTGATTAGTGAACTTGACGTGCTTGAATCCGCCGGCGTCCAGCGTGTGGACCTTGCCACCGACTTGCAATGCAAACCCTTGAACCTTCGAGGAACGGGCCACATCGGGTTGCATGTAGCGAGCGCCTTTGGGGTTATTCTTTCGGTCCTTTGCGGCGGTGAGGTTCCAATACCAAAGCCCGCCATCGCCGCCGAGATAGACTTGCCCGGTACAGAGGCCACTGATCGGCATACCGATGTATTTCAGACCGTCGCCGGTCGCGGTCAGCGGCTCGCCCCGTGCATACAGACTGGCGATCCATTCTTTGCTCAGCTTCTTGTCGGCAGGAATGACGTGATCGATTTCCGCGGCTTCAAATGGACCGGCCATCACATCGCTGCCAGCCGCCATCATCATCGCTGCGGTCAATCCGGTTGCTTTGACGAATTGGCGACGTCCCACCAAGGCATTCTCGCCCCCACAGCAACCGGGCGTGGATCCGCAGCCGTCGAGAGCATCGGAGGGTTGAGTGTTCGTTTCGTTTTCCATGGTGTTATTTCGCTAGTTTCAGTGGTGTGGGGGCGTCCACGAATGCCGCAGGCCGGCTGTTTTCAGCTAACCGTTTTTCAAAGGCTTCGACAGCCGCACGAAGCCGCGACACCACCTCGGGGTGTTCTGCGATGACATTCCGCTTTTCGCCGATGTCCGATTCCAGGTCATACAAAGCCGATGCCGGTGGGCTCTTGTCACCATTGGATTGCGGCAGCGCTAAGTGCAGCTTCCACTTGCCCGATCGGACGGCCTTCAAGTCGTTGTCGCGATAGTAGAAAAATGTGTCGTGTGGACTCGTTTCATTGCCAATCAGGACGGGCCAAATGTCCTTGCCGTCAATAATGCGGTCCGCTGGCAATTCGGCTCCGGCGAGCCCCGCAAACGTCGGCAGCAGATCCATCGCTGTCATCAATTCATCGTTCTCGCGACCAGCCGGAATTTTGCCTGGCCAACGAATGACCGCGGGAACACGAGGGCCGCCTTCGAACGTGCTGCCTTTCTTGCCTCGCAGTGGATGAGCTTTCCCCGTCGCAGGGCCGTTGTCGCTAGTGAAAATGACGAGGGTGTTTTCGTCGAGTCCGTTGGCTTTGATCGCATCAAGAACTTGGCCGACGGACCAATCGATTTCATCGATCGCGTACTTAAACAGTTTGGTGCGAGTCCGGTAATCGACGCGTTTACCTTCCTTGGCCAACTTCGCTTTGACGGCATCCGGCGCATCCTTCATAAACGGCGGCGACACATGCAACGGACCATGAGGCAGCGGGTGCGGCACATACAAAAAGAACGGTTCGTCCTTGTGTTGTTCGATAAATTGAACCGCTCGCTGCGTGAACCGCTTGGTCAAGTAATCCGCGTCGGGATCCTGCTCGACAACCGTTTCCCCATCCAATAGTGGCAGCGGAGGAAATTGGAAGTGGTCCTGCCGCGGATGTTGCGGATGGATATCATGGCTGTAGGGCAGCCCAAAGAATTCGTCAAAGCCCTGACGGGTGGGCAGAAATTCTGGCTGATCGCCGAGGTGCCACTTGCCGAACATCCCGGTGACATATCCTGCCTCGCGGAGCACCTCGGCGATTGTCACTTCTTCTGGATTCAACCCCTTGCGGTCGCCGGCCAATAAAACGGCAAAGTCAGAACCGTACGCCATATCAATCCGGCGCGGATAGCAACCGGTCATCAGCGCCGCCCGCGACGGCGTACATAGCGGTGCCGCCATATAGAAGTTGGTCAACCGCGAGCCTTCGGCCGCCATTTGATCGATCCGCGGCGTGTTGACGTGCGTGCCACCAAAGCAGCTGAGGTCGGCATATCCCTGATCGTCGGTAAGGATGATGACAATGTTGGGACGTGCCGGGGACGCGGCCAACAAGGCCGTTGCCCCCCAACACACGCTCGCGATCAAACCGACGATGTTTCTGGTATTCATCTACATAAGATCCGTTTGTTGGTCCTGGCCAGCGCCGTTCAGCCCCCATCAGGCAACGCTGTGAAGCATTGTCTGGTAGTGACCTTCGATAGAAGGTGGTGATTCGCATTTGCGCGGTAACCATCCACGCTCGGGCGAGCGTAGCGTACAAAACGCTATTGCCGTCATTTGCGGACTCTACCGGGGCCTACTCAATGATCAAACGCAGCATCAGGGGGCGACGTTGCAATCAAAACGTCCGATGAACGGCAAGTGCCCCTTGGCTCTGCCAATTTCGACGCCCCACTCGGGAATCTCTCCGGTGCTACTTTGTGTGAACGCTTCCGGGCGATAGGCTCCGCCGGCCCATGGCCCGTTTTTCACATCATGGGTTTTGGAGAAATGGATTCCGTCTTCAGCATACTGAATCGTGTTCGTGATCTCTTTCGGCCCGGTCGTTCCGATCATCGCAGCCACGCCTTTGCCCTGCGGCCAAACCAGAACTTCGTGGTTGCCGGGAATCACGGGATTCGATTCGTGTCGGACATACGGACCTTGCGGATGCTCGGCGATCGCCAATCCCATCTGCGTCTGGCCTGGACCTTTGCCCAATTGACGCCCCTTGTAATAAAACCAGTATTTACCTTCACGGACGATCAGACACGCGTCGTCAACGAGGTGGCTGTCAAAATCATCCGGATCGTCACTATTCTTCAGCGCCGGGTTGGTGTCCAATCGCTGCCAGGGACCATCGGGTGAATCGGAGACTGCGATGCCGATTTTCGAATCTGGATTGAATCCCTTGCCAAATTTTCTGGAGGTACCGGTGTAAAACAGCCAGTAGCGTCCCTCGGCAACCAGAATGTTCGGCGTAAACACGCTTTCGCCTTCCCAGGTCCCGGGCTCGCCTTTGGCAAGTGCCATCCCTTTCTCGGTCCATTCGCGGCCATCGGTTGACGTGGCGTACCAAACGGTCGCATCGTAGCCGGGTGAAATTTTGCCTTTGGAATACCACACGTAGTAAAGGTCGTCGACCTTGATGATGTCGCTCGGGTCACGCCGCATCACCCCCTTTTCGGCACCAATGCCCTGTACCGCTGAATGGGTTACTTTGACCGTGGCGGTTTCCTCCGCAGCAACCACAGTCGGAATGACAAGCAGTGTGAACAGCAACGCAATGGGTTGCAGAAGTTTTGGTTTAATCGCTCCGAGGGTGATTTCGCGTCGGTGATCACGTTGTTTACAAAATCGTCCTATCAATTTTCGACTCCCATTATCTTTTGCGTTGCGTCAATCAAGCGTTGGCTGATCGGGTGAAAGCCCATCGACCGCCCCCTCGATATCGTGTGGTTTGCCAGTGTTCGCCAAAACGGCTAACAGGATTTCACTCAATGATTCCTGCCTAACAACTTGGCGGAGCGCCTCGTCCACTACGGATAACCCTGACTTTGCTTCGTGACGAACCACGAGTTTAGGTTGGGTGAGTGGCTGTTAGATAACCTATTGTAGTCCTTTGAATGGGGTGCTTGTTAACGATTTGCGACACGCCGTTGCCGCTTTGCGGCATCGAATGCGATCGAAACAATAGACTTCACCTATCAGTATTATTCTCGGCTTGGCGGCCAATTCATCGACTCGCCGTCTTTGAGCGAAATCACTTCGCTTAATGTCTTTCCCGCGTAAATACGAAAATCTCCGCTCCGAGAGGCTTGAATCGTCGCCTGAACGAGGCGACCGTCGCTCCACTGCATCTCGACTTCGAATCCGCCGCGTGCCTTCAGCCCTTTGACTTCCCCACTCGGCCACGCCGACGGAAGCGCCGGCAATAGGTGCAGGATGTAGGGTGCGTCTGCGAGTCGTTCGTCGGGAGCGACCGGGACAAAATGATTCGGTTGCTTCGGATCCTTCTGGTACGCCACAAACGCGGCCTCTTCGATCGTCTTCGCATCGGCATTCACACTGCGCAAGTGGCTTTGCAGTAACATTTCGCAGACGCCAGCCGCCCCGCCAAAATTACCATCGATCTGGAACGGCGGATGAAAATCAAATAGGTTCGGATACGCCCGTTTAGACGTCAGGAATTGATAGATTTTGTGCGCGCGGTCGCCGTTGTGTAGTCGCGACCAAAAACAAGTTTTCCAACCGGTGCTCCAGCCGGTGGATTCGTCGCCGCGATGCTTCATCGTTACCAAGGCCGCCTGATGCAGTTCTTTTGTTGTCAGCGGCGAGATATCGCGGCCGGGATGCAGCGCGATCAAATGCGAGATATGACGGTGCGTATCCTTGGGGTTGTCCCAGTCCTCGGGCCATTCCTGCAGCTGACCATACTGACCAATTTTTTGCGGGCAGAGATTCGGGATTATTTCCTGCAAGGTTTTGCGAAAATCTTCATCACGCCGGAGGACCGTGGAAGCTTCTATACAGTCCGTGAAGAGATTCAGCACGAGCTGCTGATCCCAGGAGGCTCCGTAAGCTTGCTTGTTCAGTTTGCCGTACTGTTTGACAAGGTAACTGTTTTCGGGCGACCAGGTGGGATAGACGACTAGGGTGCCATCCTTCCATGCAGCGAGATACTCGACAAAAAATTCCGCCGATCCTTTGAGGATCGGATAGATTTCTTCGAGATACGCACGGTCTTGGGTGAAGGCATAATGATCAAACAGGTTCTGACAAAGCCAGTGCCCACCCTGCTGGTTGCGACGTCCATGTTCGTTCTGCGCGGTGAAGCCAAACACATTGCCGTTCAGCCCCATGCTCCAGCCCTTTTCAACACCAAAGGTTTCGCGTGCCGTATGCGAGCCTGATTCAGCAAGGATCTTCGTCCACTGAACAAACGGACGAAACGATTCCGACAGGTTCGCTGGATCGACCATCCAGTAGTTCATCTGCACGTTGATATCGGTGTGGTAATCGCAGTTCCATGCTGGCTTGAGGTCGGCATTCCAAAGCCCTTGCAGGTTGGAGGGAACCGGTGCGCCACGCGAACAGCACAATTGCAGATAACGGCTGTAATGGAAGTACAGGTTTTCCAGTTCCAGGCTTCCATCGCCCGATACCAGCTTGTCGGTGGTCAATCCGGACGGTTTAAAATCGAGCTCCAACCGACAGCGATCCATTATCTTCGAAACATCGTCGACATGCGATTTTTTGAGCGAATCAAAGCCAAGTTTTGCGGCCGTGGTAATCGTTTTCTCGCAATCCGCTTGATAGTCGCGTCCTTTGAAGGACGGATAGACGGGCAGATAATCGCAATAGCCCGCCAGAACAATCGTCACATCGCTTGCGCCCGCGATTTTAACTGAGCCATCGGGCTGCGGCATCACGTCTGCGTCGCCGGCATCAATCTGTACGATCTGCATGAACTCGACATCGTCCTGAACCATCTTCGCTTTGCCGCTCAGGATGATCCGGTTGTCTGCTGCACTGACTTGCGCCCCCTTGTGCTGGGTCGTGGTATGAATCGTCAGGTTCAGTTTTGCACCCTCGGCCGTATAACGGGCCACCACCACATCGTGTGGATAGCTGCAAAAGAATTCTCGGGTGAACGTTCCATCCCCGATCGAATAGCTGACGGTTCCCAATCCCGTCCGCGAATCGAGAGAACGGCGGTAGTTACGAACCTGTGCGGGATCGTGACCTGACGAAATCATCAGGTCGGTAAAGGGGGCATAGTTCCCTAGCGGCTCGGTACTGCTGAGATACTTCGTGGACAGGCTTTCCATACTGCCGGGCTTGGTGCCGTATTTCCCCTCGCGATAGGCTTTCCGCACCGTCTCGAAATCCTCCGAAGCAACGGTTCGTGTGCCGGACTGCGCCGCCTCGTCCATCCCACGCTTGGCATTCATCCACAGCGTGATGTCATTGATCAGCAGATGCTCGGTATCGATACCGCCGGAAAACATGGCTCCCAGTCGACCATTGCCCATCGGCAGTGCCGTTTGGATATAGCCAAGTTTCGGAGGTTTCTTCCCTTTTCCCTTGTTGACCAGCGACGCATCCTTGGCCGGCGCGTCATATCGCAGCACATGGCGTTCATCGGCCGCGGCCATCGTTACAAACGCCAGCAGGATCCCAAGCAGGGTTGCAAATTTTCCAACGCTCATGGTTCAAGTCTCTCTTGTTGTTTCGATTGGGGCCGGTGGGAACCGGCCCTACTTGCTACTGGAAATTGAGCTTCCATGCACCCGTTCGTCATTCTCGTACGTCGCTACTTGGACGTGTGCCTATAGTGCTGGCTGCCCTTGAGCCACTCGTAGTCCGCGTATTGGAATGAGCCTCGACTTTTCCCCCAAAGCTCGGGTTGACGCCCTTCGGCCCATTCCTTCCAGCGAGCAAGCATCGACTGCACCCGCTGCGGATATGTGGCTGCTAGGTCGGTTGTTTCTCCGAGGTCGTCGTTCAGGTTATAGAGCTGGGCTATTCCTTTTTCATAAAGGAGTTTGAAATCGCCTTCACGCATCACACCAGCCGGAGCCTTGTAACTTCCCGTATACCAATAGAGCGCCTCGTGCGGTGCCTCCTCCGACTGGCCGGTCATATAGGCACGGATGTCTTTGCCATGAAGCCCGGCGCTGACCGGATCTCCGCCAGCTAATGCAATCGAGGTGGCACCGATATCCAGTGATGTTACCGGCGAATGAAGCACAGCTCCGGTCGCTGTTTTGCCGGGCCACTTCACGATCATCGGCACCCGTAAACCACCCTCGTAGGAGTTTCCTTTGCTGCCTCTCAGCGGCCGATTGTCACTTGTCCTTCTCATCCCACCGTGATCACTCAAAAACCAAATGATGGTGTTGTCACTGAGGCCCATTTCATTAACCTTCGCCAACAGCTTGCCGATGCCTTGGTCCATTTCATAGACCATGGCTCCATAAATGGAGCGAGATTTCGGCGTCACTCCGGGGACCGCTGTCATCGCGTCTTCAGGAAATTTGGCAATCGTTTCCGGTGGCGCCTCCAGATCAAGATGCGGGGCGTTGTACGACATGAATAGAAAGAACGGCTGCTCCAGCTTTTTTTCAACGAAGGCGATTCCCGCATCGGTCAGCTCACGCGTCAGATACTGATCCCACGGGACCGGTGTCATGTTGTGGATCAACGGCATCGTGTGCTGAAGATCACGATGCTTGGCCGGTCGCTTCAGTGGAGTGAATCGACCTTGATAAGAAGGATGGTCCAAGGGATAGTACATGAGTCCGCCACCCAGAAAACCAAACCAGTCGTCAAAGCCTTTTGCATTGGGATGCTGATCAGGCGTCGTCCCCATGTGCCACTTGCCCACACCGCCAGTCACGTAGCCCTGCTTCTGCAACAGGCTGGCAATGGTCTCTATTTTCGGCAATCCCTGAGCCGGATCGAAGGGTGAGGAAACATTGCTGTAATAGCCAAAAGTCGACTGGCGCCGACCGCTCAAGAATCCTGCCCTCGAGGGACCGCACATGTTCCCCGTGACATAGCCGGAGGTAAATCGCACGCCGTCCGCTGCCAGCTGATCGATATTGGGCGTCGGGATATCTTTGCAGCCATAGCAGCCGACATCGGCATATCCCAAGTCGTCCGCCATGATCACGATGATGTTGGGCCGGTCATGCGTGTCTGCCATTGCCTCGCCGCTTACGCACAAAAACGCTCCTAGCAGCCATGCAAACTTTACAATTTTTAGATCACTCGGGTTCATTGATTGGGTTCCGTGTTCTCGATCGTGGGCGAAGACAGAGTGATGCAATCAAGGCCAAAAAAGGTACCTTGGCTCTGCGGGTTCTTGCCGACCACGTCGACTCGCACTACATAAGCACTGTCGACGGGTTCGAAGTCGCCTAGTTCGATTCCGCCGGTCGGAATAGGCTTGGCGGCATAAAGATCCACTTCCACGCCAGCAGGTTTGCCGTTCACCGAGAAACGTAGAATGCCAAAGTCTCTTGATTTCGTGGCATACAAGGTCAACTTCTCAGCACCATCACTGGCCGCCGGGATGCTCAATTCAACCGCGTCACCCAAGAGAGCACCTTTGAACAATTGGTGCGTCCCCTGATTCCATGTGCCCTTGAACTTCATCTTTTTCAAGTCCTGCATCTTCAGCACGATCCTATCTGGCTTCGATCGCACCCGTTCCGGAACGATCTCGACCGCGTCCTTGAATGAATCAGCGGAGGAGTCCGGTGTAACGTTCTGCAGATCCGGCACCGACGGCACGTTGAGCACCTCGGCCGGTTCCGGTTTACGGTTCGAGGTCGTGTCGGCAAAGCCGTACCAACACATGCCCACGCTGTAGCCCATCTCGCAATCGGTCCAGGACCAGACCTCCATGTCCAACTGAAGCGAGCTAGCGAAGGGCATCGTATCCAAAGAACGACTTCGGGTCTCGACGCTATACCCAAGCGTATTGCGAACACCCGCCTTCTCCTTTGGCTTGCGATTCAACTTGTTGTATTCGTGGGCACGCGGCTGCGCATGAAACGGGTGCTCATAAAAATCAGTGCTCACCCCGCCCCATGAATAGGCATAATAGTCCTCCGTCCCTGTTCCAAAGATGGATGGAAAGTCCTCTCCATCGACCCAGATTTTCTCATCACCCTCGCCCCACCATTTTTCGACGGGGTTCATGACTGTCAGCGTATCGGCGACATACACGCCACGACCATTGAGCGTGACGTAATTCCAATCCGAATACGGACGCGTGGGTACCGGATATTGACCTCGCCAACCCGCGTGGAAATACATCGAGCGATCATCCCAGTTCCAGTCTCCGGTTTTGACGACCAACTGGGCATCCACCGTCGCT
>NZ_JBFHFD010000295.1:0-9932 GCF_041583735.1 Novipirellula sp. | reverse complement strand
GGCCTCAGCTTCGCCAGCATTTCCGCTGAGCAAAATGAGCCAGCGACGGTTCTTGTGTCCGGAAAAGTGCTTTCGGCGGCGGGTGAGCCCGCAGCAAACGCAACGGTCCGGCTGAGCCTTGCGTATGGCAAACTTGACGAGCATATCACGACAAAAGATGACGGCACGTTTGAACTGGCGATCAAAGTCCAACAGGCTGCACTTCCCGGAATCACTGTCCGCGCAAGCAGTTCTGATGGCGAACAACTCGCCGTCACCAGATTAAAAACCGAGAACGATGTCGCCAAAACGGATGATCTTGTCATCCAGCTTTCGGAAACCAAAGTGGGATCGATTCGCGTGGTCGATGCGGAGAGCAATCCGCTGGAAAATGCCTCGGTCGCGGTCCAACTGAACTTCCCAAACAATGTCACCGGTTTGTCGACCGATGAATCCGGTTCGGTCACGTTCCGTTATCCAAAATCGGATCGGATTCAGGCGATTGTGGCCTGGAAAGACAACGAGGGACTGGACTACCGAGTCTATGCATTACCACGTCATCAACACTCGGACTTGCTGACGCAACCACCGGAGTTTCCCAGCGAAACCGGCGAAATACTTCGGTTGGAGGGGGCAAAGCCGCTGCGAGTTCGCATGACCGACACCGCCGGAAACCCAATTCCGTCGATCCGAACCTACGTCTGGCTGCTCAAAAAAGATTCTGAAGCGAACCAGTTGAATCTTAGCTTTTTTGTGGACGCGTTCAGCGAGATGACAGATGAACAGGGCGAGTTGGAATTCGCTTGGCTACCAGCTTGGCAAACAGACCCTCTACAAATCTGGCCCTCTGCTGACGAATTCGTCCGGTCGCGAGGCATCTATGAACCCGCAACGGGTGACGGATCCTTCGAAATGCAACTGGACCGTCTCGTGCCGATTCGCGGAACCGTCACCGCTGCCGATGGCACTCCGGTACCCGAGATCACCGTCTCTGCTCGCGGGGCCGGTTACAGCATGGACGACAGCTCGGGAACCGCAACGACGGACGAACAAGGCACCTATGAAATCCAGGTTGCCCCGGAGCAAATTTATCTCGTCACCGTCCGAGATTCGCGATGGGCCGCTGCGCCGCAAACAGGGTTTGCTGTCCGCGCGAATGAGCCGGTCACGGGCAAAGACTTTGTTCTTCGCGAGGCGACGCGAGTTTTTGGCACGCTGACCGACGAAAGCGATGGCGAACCGATCCCGAACCAACGTGTGATCGTTTATCAATATGGCAGCGACCTGAATTCGATGGAGGGAGTGGAACTGAAAAACCCCGAGCAATCACGCAAATGGGTTCGTCCGATGGCATTCTACCACGCAATCAGCGACGAGAGCGGCAACTTCGAATTCACACTCGGTGACGGTCACTATGACATACGCCCGCCAAAACAGGAGAAGGCGGACAAGTTTGAAATCGCCGGTCAATCCGAGTTGGAAATGAACGTCACCACGGTGCTTCGAAAAGAGGTCGAATTGACAGGCAAGGTCACCGCTGCGGCGGACGGCCAACCGGTCGCAGCCGCGATGATCGAAGGGGTCCCTCAAGACTTTCGTGGTCGCGACTGGCAAGCCAGCAGTGCCGCCGACGGAACGTTTCGCGTGATGCGTAACAAGGAACCAACCTATGTCCATATCGAGAATCCAACCAAGACACTTGCGGCGGTGGTGATTGTCGATCCCGAACAAACGTCGCTTGATGCCAGACTTGAACCGACCGGTTCGGTCACCGGCCGATTGTTGGCGGATGACACGGAACAGCCTTGGCCGAATCAGAAGATTCAATACGGCATCAATGTTCCGGCCGCAAAGGGGCGAACGTGGAGCACACGCTTCGGCGGCAGCGTCGTCACCGACTCCGAAGGTCGATTCACGATCGACGGACTCGTCGGTGGATTTGAGTATTCAGTCAACCTGGGCGTTACCGAGGAAGGCTATTATCGCTCGCTACCCAAGTGGAAAGTGGCATCAGGTGAATCGCTGAGCTTGGGCGACGTCCAAGCCCCACCGCCCCCGAAACGCTATGTTCCCCCCACGCTGGAGGAACGAATCGCCGGTGCGTTCGCGGTGAAAGGATCGCCAATGGAACGCCACGAACGAGCCCTCAACTCGATCAAACTCGTCAATCAACATCTGCTGGTTGTATTTGGAGAGAGTGAAGATCCGCGTATCCACCAGCTGATGCAGGTTCACTATGAGGACAAAGACTTTCGCGAAATGCGGGACGAGTTTTTATTCATGGCCATTCCGACTGGCGGAGAAAAGCAAAATGCGGCGATCGAGTTAGCCGAAAAACTTGATGAATCCATCGCGGCAAAACGTGGAGACTTCTTGCTGGTTATTCTCGATCACGATGGGCAAAAGGTGGCGACGATCGACTCGGACGCCGTGTGTGATGGCGACGAATTATCGAAGGAAAAGCTGTTCAAGATTTTACGCAATCATCTGACCGAGACGCTTGACGCCCAAGAACTGCTCGACGCGGCATTGGCCAAAGCAAAAGCGGAAAACAAACGCGTTATCGTGCAAGAAACTGCAACGTGGTGCGGACCGTGCCATCGGCTATCGGGTTTCCTGAAGGAAAACCGCGAGTGGGAGGAGGACTATATCCTGGTGAAGATGGATCACCGCTGGAAGGGTGCCCGCGAGATCATGAAGGACCTTCGCGACGGAGCCGAGGGAGGCATCCCGTGGTTTGCGATTCTCGACGCCTCGGGCAAAAAGTTGGTCACGTCCAACCACTCCGAGAGCGGCAGCAACATCGGTTTCCCGTCAAGCGAAACGGGGCAATCCCATTTCGCCGCAATGTTGAACCAGACTCGTCAACGGCTGAGCGAAGACGATGTCGCGAAGTTCGTCAACAAACTCGCGCCGTCGAACGAGGACAAGTGACGAAACAGCCCGATTAAAATCCGGCCGACTAAAATCCGGCCGAAAAATCTTCTTTGCCATCTTTGGTGACTAACGCTTTTCGCAAGTTTTGATCCGCTGAATCGGTCACGAATTGCACGGCGCCGTCGCCCATCAACACGTGGGCGCCGCCCGGATGGCCGCCGTGGTCACGCGCGGCTCCGGAGGCCAGAAAGGCTTGTAGATCAATATCATCGGGGCTCATCCAGTTGACCGCGTTCGCAGAATCGGTTTCTACGACCATCAAGGTGTTCGATAGACCGTCGATGATTTGCCGGAACGTGGTCGGAGTCGCCCCCGACATGATTCCTTGCGGATGCACGACCGCGACATAGGTTGTCATTGTCGGATCGATTTCCGTCGACGGACAACTGTACGTTGGCACGACGGTCATCGCGACGGCTTGATTTTCTGGTGCATCCCACGGCTTTGAGAAATCGATCTGGTCGTATAGGGCTTGCTGTTCCACGAACGGCAAGATGATGGAACGCCAACTGTGCAGCGGGCGACCGTTGGCGTCGACGGTGTAGGCCGGAGGTAGCGAATTATAGGTCGAGTGATAATTATGCAGCGCCAAACCAATTTGTTTGATGTTGTTGGAACACTGCATCCGGCGAGCCGCTTCGCGGGCCGCTTGCACCGCAGGCAACATCAACGCGACCAAAATTCCGCCACACACCAACATCACGGCAAATGCCACCGCCAGGACCACGCCGACGATGACCATCGTCGATTTGCCATCCGATTTCCCAGGCGGCTGGTGATAAGGTTGCTGGGGCTGTTCGGGCTGCGAATACGGATTGTCGTTGCTCATGGTTTCACATCGCTAATTGAACGAGAGAGAGAGAGGAATCACCGTCAAATCTTACGCATCAAGTTGCCCCCAAAGCGGCACGACTTTAAGCATTCACCACAAGGCTACGATAGAAATCAACGCTCATTTCCAAGCCTTGATCGATCGTGACTTGTGGTTCAAACCCGAGTCGATTCCGTGCGACATTGATGTCGGCAAGCGAATCACGAACATCACCGGCACGTGGTGGTTCGTGAATCGGCTCGATGCCTTGACCAAGGATGTCACGCAAGGAATTCAGTAGCATCAGCAGCGAAGTTCGCTCACCACGGCCGACATTAAAGGTGCCACCGGGAGCGTCTGGTGAGGTGGCTGCCAACATGTTGGCTCGTGCGACATCGCGAACATAAACAAAGTCACGTGATTGCTCGCCATCGCCATAAATGATCGGCCGGTCCCCCGAAAGGATCATCGAAACGAAACGAGGAATCACCGCGCTGTACTCACTCTTGGGATCTTGGCGAGGCCCGAACACGTTGAAGTAGCGGAGCACCACGGTTTCCAATCCAAAGCCACGATAAAACGCTTGGCAATAAGATTCGGCGGCCAATTTTGCTGCGGCGTAGGGCGACAACGGCGCCACCGGATCGGATTCACGCTTGGAAACAAACGGCGAATCTCCGTACGCGGCACTGGTGGACGCCAACACCAAGCGTTTGACGCCGTTTTCTGCAGCACTTTTCAGCAGTTCCACGGTGCTGGTGGCACACCAGGCGTGGCACAATGCTGGTTCTCGCATACTGCGAGGCACGCTGGCCATCGCCGCGTGGTGAAAAATATAGTCGATATTTTCGGTGGCACTGCGGACACAATCGGCATCAGACGCATCGCCGTTAACGATTTCCACCCCGTCGTCGGACGTGGTGTGATCGAGGTTGTGTTGAAACCCGGTGCTAAAATTGTCGAGCACCCGGACGGTGGCTCCGACGCCACGCAAGGCGTCGACAAGGTGCGAACCAATAAATCCCGCGCCGCCTGTGACAAGGCACCGGGCACCGCGAAGACGCTCAAACTCACTCGACATATCTTCAAACTCTCGGAGGTAAAAATCAAAGCAAACAGGATGACCCAAACGACGGGGATAGCCAAATGGATGTGATGGCCAAACCACGTGGACGGATTGAGTGTACCACCACCGAGGCGGGTTTTATAGCAGTTCGGCTGAGGGCGGCACATGATTGGGGGAATATTCGGTTAACAGGGTCTATTCGGCTAAGAGGGCCTCGATCGTGTTCCGCATTTGTTGTTCGCCAGGCGTGCCCTGCCAATTCATTTCGCCCTGCCACCAGCGGCGGATAAAACCGTCTTTGTCGATCAAATAAACGGTCGGCCACATCGTCGTGTTGTACGCTTTCCAATTGGCGGATTCAGCATCAAGCATGACTGGGTATTCGATCCCTTCGGACTTGGCGGCGGCTCGGACTTGTTCGAATTTTCGCTCCGACGATGTCTCGGGCGTTTGGATGCCAATCACCACTAACCCCTTATCGGCGTAATCGTTGTGCCATGCGGTGTAATGCGGCAGGTTGCGTTTGCAATTGATGCACTGAAACGCATAGAAATGAACCGCCACCACTTTGCCTCGGTGCTGCTGTAGCGTCGCCGCAGTGCCATCAATCCACTTGGCTCCTTCGCTTCGCAATTCGGGCGCAAGCGGGTAGGTGCGTTTGACTCTGGCAAAATCGAACGGCTTGCCCGTCAGCGAACCGATCTTGGACCGCTGGGTATTGGTGAGTATTTTCAGCAAGCTTTCTCGCTCGGCCGCTTTCAATTCGTCAATCGCTTTGTTGACTTCGCCTGCGGAACGTTCTCCCGCAACGACAGCTTGCTGTAACTCAAACGATTGTGTGTCGGTTTGAGCAAACGTTTCAACGAGCGATTGCATTTGAGTCTCGTTCATCTGAAGCTCCGCCTGCACATTTCTTCGCAGCACCATTCGTGTCCCAAGTGCTTGCGACACGAGTTGGTCCAGTCGTGTTTTCTGAGCTGGTTCGAGAATGGAATCCAGACGTGAGGCGAGCGTCTGTGTCAACTGATCGACGATCGGGCGTTGTTCGTCAGGCTTTAGATTGCGAGAGCGGAACCAAGGACCATCGACCTCGACCAGGGCATCACGCAGTGACGCGAGTTGGTTTGCCGCTAGATTCAGCTCGGATTGGATTGCCGAATCGCGAATCATTTGCAACAGCACCGGGGGCACGTTGATCGAATCCGATGTCGTTTCTGCGGCGATCGGTTTGTTACTTGCGGCGGTCGCAGCGATGCCAATGAACCACAGGAGGAAAAAGAACTTAGGCATCACCGCACCGGAAATTCGCGAGAACAGAAGAGGAAGAGCGTTTTGATCACTGGAAGTTTTGATCACTGGAAAACGTTGCCCTTCATTGGAATCGTTTGCTCGCAGGAAAACATCCCCCTCGAGGTAGTGACGCGGATGCACGTGGGTCGCCTCATTGGCGCATCGCGTTTTGATCGCGGAGCGATCAACGACAGTCTAGTTGGGCTGGGTGATCCATTGCCTCGCTCGCTCGGCCGGCCGCGGGGTGGGGGCGGGCAAGGTCGGTTCGAGCGGACGCTGCGGACTGCTTGCCAACGTTGCGTTTTGTCGCGGCGGTGTGACCGCTGCGGTCGTGGCTGCGGAGGCCTGCGGTGTGGGTTGCCCCCCATCGGCTGCGCGGCTTCGCATCGCATCGATTTGGGCAAACCGCTCACTTCCCTTGAATCGATCCTGGACCTCCGCTGCCGCGACTTTTCCGCGGACAGTCCCGTGGGGATCCCCGGCGGGCGATTGCTGCGGCCACGGATCGTTGGATACCCCGGCTTCCATCGGCTGCATTTTGGCGACGACTTTGTCGGCATCCCGCGATCGCTCGACGGACTGTTGCTGCGCCGATGCGGTGGCACTAAAGCGTTCGTTGACGACGTCGGGGCGCGAGATCGGCACTGCCAAATCTTCGTACGTCAGCGGTTTGTACGCCTGCTGGCGCCGATTTGCCCACGAGTCTGCGATCGTGGGTTTGTTCCACGAGAACGAATCGAACGACTCGGTTTCCAACGCGTCAATCGTAGTCGTTTCAAGAACCAAGTCTTCGGTTAGATCGGTACGCAAACTGGGCGGCACCGGCGATGCATAGGACTGGACGGCACCCTGTGAGGATCGATTCGGGTGGGGGACCTGAGGCGTTTGCGCACTCAACAGCGACCCCGGCATCAGATCGATGGTCTCGGGGGCAACGATTTCGGGGGCACGTCGAAACGGCAACGCGGCCAATGTGCCGCCCGAGACGATCAGAACGCCAAGAGTAAGGTTTCGCAATGGAATTGCTCGCAGCTGGATGGAAAGCGAACGGAAACCGCTTACGCACCAACGAACAATCCGCTGGTGAAAAGCGACGACCAGCTTCGTCCTTGAAACCTAAAAGGGCTGCATCTTGCAAGAATAAGGTATCGGCCGCCGAGAGCGGTTTTCTGAAGCCAATTTCAGAAAAACTTTCCTCGATTTGAAAAAAGCATCGCTGGGGACTGAATTTGAACGGCGTCCACCGTTAGCGCAAACCGCTTTCGCTGATACGATTTCGCCTTCAGCCCGGTGTGTGCAGATATTCTCGCCTCGCAGCGATTAGCACGTAATTTCCGGGTTAACATCTCGTTGTTCACATAGAAATCATTGCCATGGAAGCCGGAATTGTTGGTCTGCCGAACGTCGGTAAAAGTACGCTGTTTAACGCTTTGACAGCATCCAAAGCGGCCCAAAGTGAAAATTATCCGTTTTGCACCATCGAACCGAACGAAGGAATGGTCAGCGTTCCGGACGAGCGTTTAACCCGAATCACCCATTTCATCACCCCTCAAAAGACGATTCCCGCGATCCTGAAATTGGTTGATATCGCAGGCATCGTCAAAGGGGCCAGTGAGGGAGAGGGGCTCGGCAACAAATTTCTCAGCCATATCCGCCAAGTGGACGCGATCGTGCAAGTCGTTCGCTGTTTCGACGATCCCGACGTGATTCATGTTTCGGGGACTGTCGACCCGATCGCCGACATGGATACGATCGAGACCGAATTGATGCTGGCGGACATCCAAACGCTCGAAAACGCGTTGGGCAAGGCCGAACGGACCGCCCGCAGCGGCGACAAGGAAGCAAAATTGCGGGTCGCCGTAATCGAAAAATGCAACGCCCACCTCAGCAAGGACGAACCGCTACGGACGCTTGAGCTGAACAACGTCGAAGCGTCCGCGATTTCGAGCTACGGGTTGATGTCGGCCAAACCGGTTCTGTACGTCGCTAACGTCAGCGAAAATGACCTCGAAGGCAAAGATCCGCTCGTGCAGAAGGTCCGCGATCAAGCGGCCAAGGTCGGCGCGACCGTGGTTTGCGTGTGTGCCAAGCTAGAAGCCGAACTTGCCGAGCTCGAAGAACCTGATCGCAGCGAAATGCTGGCCGAAGTCGGTCTTGAAGAACCTGCACTGAATCAAATTGCACAGGCGACCTACAGCACGCTGGGGCTGGAAAGCTACTTCACCGCCGGCGAAAAAGAAGTCCGTGCATGGACGATTCCCAAAGGAGCCACCGCTCCCCAAGCCGCCGGCGTGATCCATAGCGATTTCGAACGCGGTTTCATCCGCTGTGAGGTCTACACGCTGGAAGATCTCGAAACCTACAAATCCGAAAAAGAAATTCGACAGGCGGGTAAACTACGCGTCGAAGGCAAGAGCTACGTCATGAAAGATGGCGACATCTGTCACTTCCTGTTCAACGTTTAGCCGCTTTTATCAGCGATTGATTGCATTCGACTTGTGTCGTTTGCCCGGTAACCTGATGCTGCCCTGCTGCTTCGCCCACTCTGACTGCACCGCCCCTCCAACCGAGCGTTACATGAACAAAATGTTGATCCCAATTCTATTTGCCCTTGGCACCGCTATTTTCTGGGGATGTTACGGACCGACGATCGGGAACGCTCAAGCCCCGAAAGTCAACGGCGTCCCGATGTGGTCTCCCTTCAAACCGTATGTCTTCATTGGGATCGCCTATTTGGTGATCGCGATTTGTGGCGGTTTACTGATGATGAAAATGAAAGGCGATTCGTTTAGCTATTCCGGTGCCTATTTCCCGACGATGAAATGGGGATTTTTGGCAGGCGTCTTGGGCGCCTTCGGTGCGGTTTGCTTGACAACCGCGATGATGACCAGCCGAGGCAACGCATTGCTGGTGATGCCGATCGTGTTTGGCGGAGCGGTTTCAGTATCCGCGATCGTTTCGATTCTTAAATTGCACGGAGACGTCACGATCAATCCGCTGCTGTGGGTCGGCATGTTGTTAACGGTCGTCGGCGTGGTGATTGTGGCGATGAATACACCACATGGTCATGCGGCCGCCCCCAAACCAGCGGCTGCGGTCGATACCCCGGTGGCGGAGAAAGCAGCCGTGACCGACGAGGCGGCCGAAACGCCAAACGAAGCATCGAGCTAGTCGGCTCGAGCGTATCGCTTCGAATTAGTCGCCTCGATGTGGGGGGGCGACGTTGGCGATATGAATCTTTAATAGCCATTGTCCTTTCACGATGACGAATCTGTTATGGAACCAGCGACGGATCCGATGTCGCGTGTTCGCAGCATCGATACCGAGATCACGCATGTATGGATGGTCCGCACCTTTCTGAAACATTGTGACGAGGCCGAGGATGACGAAGATCTTCGTGATGTCGTCCGCGATCTCTACGACTTTATCCTGGCGGTCGGACCGATCGATGAGGTCGACGACGCTGCGGTCTACCTAAAGATGGCGAAAAAGAAAATCGGCAAGCTTCGTAAGGCCACTGAGCTTTACGAAGCGATTCAGCCCGAGGTCAGCGGCCACACTAATTTTGTCATGGCGGCGCGATCGCTACGTACCGCCGTGGACCGGATCGCCGATGCGATCTCGAAATAATCGCCTCCCATTTTTCATCTCTTAGGCTGCTGCCATGTTCCAGCTCGTTGTCGGTACTAACAACGCAAAAAAACTGATCGAACTACGACTGCTTTTGCCTCAGGATCGCGTCAAGCTGTTGGCACTGGCCGAGATCGAAGGCTCGATTGACGTGGACGAAACGGGGGCCACCTTCGCGGAAAACGCGGCCTTAAAAGCGACCGAACAAGCCAAACATCT
>NZ_JBFHFD010000294.1:0-9953 GCF_041583735.1 Novipirellula sp. | reverse complement strand
TCATCACAAGTGTGCAGCCAGGAGCATTTAGGAGCGAAAATGCCGGGGCAAGTGAACGGCAAAGGTCGTCCCCACCCCAAGTTGGCTCTCGACTTCCATGTGCCCATGATTTTTATCAAGAATCGCCGCCGAGACGGCCAAACCTAACCCCATGCCTTGCGCCTTGGTGGAATACAAGGGCTCGGTGATCCGTCGAATATGTTCTTCTCCGATTCCAACTCCGGTATCTATCACCTCAATGATTATCTGGTTTTCAATCACATCGGACGCAAGGGTGATCGCTCCTCCTTGGGGCATCGCGTCGCTGGCATTGCGTATCAGATTGTGGAACACGATCGAAATTTGATTGGGATCCACCATCGCGGTAGGCAGATCCGCTGCGACTTCGTTTTGCATTCGCACGTTATCTGCAATCGAGACTTCCGAGATAATGTCGTTAATCAATTCGCTGACATTGCATTTGCTTAGTCTCGGTTCGGGCAGCCGGACAAAATCGGAAAGCGCCTTGATGACTTTTTCGATCAGCAAAACTTGGCGATCGATGCGTTCAAGATGCTCGCTTGTCTTTTCGGGGGTCAGTTTTTTTGCGTTGCGAAGGTAATAGGCTGAGGTACGCACCGCATTAAGCGGATTGCGGATTTCGTGGGCGATTCCCCCCGCGACCTGACCGAGCGTGGCCAATTTTCCGGCCTTGAGCAATTCTGCTTGCGCCGCGTGCAATTCGCTGGTCCGTTCGCGGACGCGTTGTTCGAGTTGATCATTGATTTCGCTGAGTTGTTGCTGCGCATTTTTCAAGTCACTGATATCGCGAACGATCCCGGCAAACAATTTTTTGTCGCCCAGTGGCACCTCGCTGACGGCTAAATGCATCGGAAAGGTGGTTTCATCTTTCCGTTTACCTGTGACTTCGCGACCAATACCAATGATCTTGGCACGTCCTGTTTCGTGATAGCTACGAAGATAGCCGTCATGCTCTTCACGATAAGGCGTTGGCATTAGCAATTTCACGTTTTTTCCCACCATTTCGTCTTCGCTATAGCCGAACAATTTGGTGGTGGCAGGATTGACCGATTGCATCATCCCCCGATCATCAATCACGATGATCGCATCCACAGCAGTCCTCAATAACGCGGCGAGCAGGACTTGGTCTTGGTTGTGCATGGGTGAAAACCTGACATCGTTTATCATCGATGAATCGAGCGACTGCGCAGCGAGGCAGAACACAGAAAAAAGGAAATACGCAGCATCACGTCCCTCCGCAGCAGCGACGGGGTGCCGCGTGCTTATTCAAGCGAAGCGAGTTGAGAAGGGTACGAGATGTCATTGCAGGCACGACGTGGCATGCGAATCACCACACATGCCCCCGAGGAACAGGGCTCAACCTCGATCGTCCCCCCATGGGCTTCGACAATACGTTGGCAGATGGACATCCCCAGCCCCGTCCCCGTTCGCTTGGTTGTGTAGAACGGCTCGAACAACTTTTGCTCTTGCTCGACGTTAAAACCGGGGCCATTGTCGGTGATTTTGACTTCGACCTCGTCGTCCTCGCTACCGAAATCGATCTGGATTCGCACGGGATCCGAACACGCGGCGAGCGAGTTTTCGAACAAGTTGCGAAACACCTGCTCCATGCGGACCGTATCAATCTCGATCTCCATGTTGTCGGAATTGCACGACGCGATCAACTCGGCATCTCGCCCTTTGCGAGTGGCGGCGATGTCTGCCCAAGCACGATCCCAAACATGCCCCAGCGAGGTGGTGTGATAATGCACTTGAATGGGTGCCGCGAAGGAACGAACCTCTTCGAGCAAACATTGCAAATCGTTGCTCGCGCGTTGAATGGCATTCAGGTCGTCTTCGGCGTTTTTGTTTCCTGCCACTTCCAACGAAAGCACATCGGATGCTGCCTTGATTCGCTGCAACGCATTGCGACTTTCGTGGCTCAGCGCCGTCATCGTCTGGCCGATCGCGGCAAGTCGCTCCGACTGCAGCGCCCGTGATTGGGCTTCGACCAAATCACTGACGTCCACCCCGACCGCTAATACCGCCTCTGCCTCTCCCTCGCCATCTTTCAGTGTCGTATTGGACCAACGAATGCGGTGACGCCGCCCATCTTTGCCCGAGACATCGTTCACAACGCCACGGGTATGTTCGTGATGTGACGTGGCGATAAAGACCTCTTTGACGCGAACTCGCTCGTGTTCAGGGATACAGCGTTCAAACCAATCCCGCCCCTTCAACTCATCCTGCGTCCAGCCGGTCAGCTGGTGAAAAAAGGGGTTAAAGCGAATCACACGACCATCGAGATCAAGCACCAACACGATCGCTTCGACGGTCTTGAGCACCTCGTTGGTGAAATAGTGCTCTTCGGCCAATTCCGCCTGGAGCAGTTTTTTTTCTGCAATTCGCTTGACGATCGAGCGGATGTCATCGGGGATGATCGGTTTGATCACATAGTCGGTCACTCCCAAACGCAGCGCCGCGATGGTGCTATGCATGTCGCCGAAACCGGTGACCACGATGATGTCGGCATCGGCCGAATTTTCCTTCACCTCGGGCAGAAACTCTTCGATCATTCCCTCCGGCAAACGTCGGTCGGTGATCACCAAGCCAATCTTGGCCGTTTTGGCAATTTCCTTGGATTCATTGAACGAAGCCGCCACCACCACCTCGTGCCCGTCGAGCTCAAGGATGTCACGCAAATTGGCCCGCGTATCGGGATTGTCTTCGATGATGAGGATTCGAAACGGATGGTCCATCAAACGACGATCAAGCAGTAGCGAAAAAGGAGGACGACACGCTGTCAGTGCCCTTGGCACAATCATACCGAATCGCCAAGGCAAGGGTCTAGCCTTTCCCCCCCAGACCAAGGGAGAGGCATGGAAAATTATCACTTTTGAGGTCCCGGGGTGATTTCGACCTCTTTGAATGCAGATTTCGCTGACGACGCTAACTTCGATTTAGCGTCTGTTCCATCGGCTCAGCGCGAATCAAACAATGCCTCCGGGCGATTTGGCAAAAGAAGTTTGTCCTGGCATCGCAAATCGGCATCACGGTTGCTGGTGAATGCGGTTGTCCACTCACGAGGCGAGAGCAATTGATGACGAAAACCATATCCCAGCTGCTGATCGACGCACCGCTGGTTCGTCGGCTTTTACAGACAACCCCTATCGCCGCTGCGGTGATCGATTGCGACGGAACGGTACTTTTTGCCAACGAAAAACTCACACAATTGCTGGGGCTCCCCGACCATGCATTGGTGGGACAATCTGCGAACACCCTCTTCGACGATGCGACATATTGCCTATCTAAGGCACGGCCGGCGCGCTGTGTGGCACAATCCGAGTACGAAACGCAGCACCATGAACAACCGATCCTTGTCAAACGCAAGAATAATCAGGATCTCCCCGTGAAATTAACACTACAACCAATCACCGGTTCCAACGATTCCCCTTTTCTCGCGCACTTTGTCCAGGCGGACAAGACGTCGGTGCCCGCTGATTTGCTTCAATCCGAACGACTCGCGGCGATCGCTCAGATGGCGAGTGGATTGGCTCATGAGAGCCGCAATGCGTTGCAACGGGCAATGGCATGCTTGGACCTGCTTGAACTCGACCTGCAAAACGATCCCGAGCAGATGAATTTGTCCCAAGGCATCCGCGATTCGCTCGCCGATCTGATGGGAAACTACGAAGAGGTCCGTCGCTATGCCGAACCAATCCGGCTGAACTCGCAACGTGTGCGACTTCTGCATATTTGCCAGGTTGCGTTTGATGAAATCGCGGTCCAGCATGAGGACTTTCCCCATCGCCTGCGATTCTCGCGTGATACCGAACAATCCGATGTGATCTATCTCGATCGTGAAAAAATGAAACTCGTGTGTCATCACCTGATCGAAAACGCACTCGATGCGTGCCGTGATGTCGCGGAAATTGACGTTCACTGTGAACGGATTCGACGACACGACGACGACGCGGTCCAAGTGACGATCCACGATCACGGTCATGGGTTCGCCCCTGAATCGTTGCCCCTGGTTTTTGAACCCTTCTACACGACGAAACAGCATGGAACAGGGTTGGGGCTGGCAATTTGTCGACGCATCGTCGAAGCCCATCACGGCGAAATCGAGGCATTCAACCATGACGAGGGGGGCGCGGTGATCCAGATGACGATCGCGGCCGATGGGCATGCCGCCTAGCGGTATTCGGCATCGAATTTTCTTGACAGCTTTCGAAGGAGTTTCTAACAGGGCCGCTTCCCTAAAAGGCCAACGTGAGACATAACGCACACCCAGGATGTGCATATACGCACGACTCATGGGGTTGGGGCGTGGTTTTCTTCGTGAAACAGCAATTGGAACAGTGTTCGCATGAGTGACAGCGATGGATTTCCGCTTCCCGCTCGTTTCAACGCATTCTCTTGGGTATCTGATGATGTCGCACCCACCAATCAAGCTGCTCTTGGTCGATGACGAAGACGATTATCGCCGCAGTTGTATGAAGTACATGGAGCGAAAGGGGCACATCGTTCAAGAGGCCGCCAGCGGGGCTCAGGCGATGATGTTGCTTGAGCGCGACACGTTTGACGTCGCGGTTTTGGATATCGACATGCCAGGGATGAATGGGCTGGAGTTGATGCAACGCATTTGCGAAGCGAAAATCAACCTCGAGGTGGTCTTTCTCACGGGGCACGGCAGCATCGAGACAGCGGTTTCGGCAATGAAACTGGGGGCCTGCGATTATTTAACGAAACCTTGCTCGCTTGGCGATCTGGAGCATCGTTGTCTGCTAGCCCGTGATCGCAATCATCTTCGCAAAGAGAATATCCAGCTCAAAGAACTCGTGTCACGTTCGACTCCCAAGCAGACCTTGGTGGGCGAATCGGCTGCGATGCGAGAGGTGGTGCGAATGGTTGAGAAAGTGGCCCCGACGGGAAAGCCGGTATTGATCGAAGGCGAGAGCGGCACGGGCAAAGAGGTGGTTGCACGTTCGATTCAAGAGCGCAGCCTGCTGGCGGACAAGCCGTTTGTCACCATCAACTGTGCAGCATTGCCTGAGAATCTTGTCGAGAGTGAACTGTTTGGTCATCAAAAAGGCTCGTTTACTGGCGCCTCATCCGAGAAACTCGGACTCTTCGAAATCGCCGATGGGGGCACGTTATTTATTGACGAAGTCGGCGAACTGCCACTGTCGCTGCAACCCAAACTACTGCGTGTTCTCGAAGATGGTTCGCTGCGGCGCATTGGATCCCATCGCGAACGAAAGGTCAAAGTTCGGATTATCGCCGCAACCAATCGCGATCTGACGCAAGCGGTGAAAGAGGGGTCATTTCGTGAGGACCTGTTCTATCGTATCAACGTGTTATCCCTCACCCTACCACCGCTCCGCCAACGCGAAGGGGACGTGGGACTGTTGGTCGACCACTTGTTACCGCACGGATGGTCGATCGACTCGGACGCTCGCGATGTCTTGCTACGCTATCCATGGCCCGGCAATGTGCGTCAACTCATCAATGTGATCGAACGAGCCACGATTCTCGCCGACCACCACGAGATCACGCTTGATGATTTACCCAGTGAAATCACGCACCCCACAGGTCTGCAACAAGGCGTCTACGACGAACACGGTGGTGACACCAACGGATCAGGGCACACTCATTTTGTCGTGGGATCACCGGACGTGAAGGTTGACGATCTGGTCAAAACCCATGTGCTCGAGGTGCTATCCAAAGAGAAAGGAAACAAAGCACGGACGGCGAGAAAGCTGGGTATCCACCGCCGCAAACTGTATCGATTGCTCGAGCGTTACACGCATCCTTCAGGTGCTGACGAAAAGGAGCCTTCCGAAAGCGAATCAATCTTGAACTAGATTCCCGCAACACGTGTGGCAAAGACGAGAATCGAGAGAATCGCGACTGCGATCACGACGCTCCAGAATATTTTTTCATGCGGTGTATCTTTCCATTTCATGCGTCGCATCGGATACGGCTCCGTCGGATTGAGCAAAAGGTTTGTTTGAATCCATCCAAAATGCACGTTATGTGCCAACACATCCCGCAAGGGTTTCACGCTCCAGAACTAAATCCTTTGCAAACCAGAGAGAAGATTCAATGCGAGTTTTAGCGGCAGTGGACCGATCCGCTTATTCAAGCTACGCATTGGATTGTCTGAAGCGGATGCCTTGTCATGACGAAATCGATCTGACGCTCGTGACAGCATCGCCCCGCGTCCCCGAGTACGATCTCAGTGGCACGATGTTTGCCATGGACGCAGCCAGTGTGATGCAACGGGAAATCGAGGCAATCCGGGAATCGTTGAACGAGATGGCCGCATTTGCTCGCAGCGAATTCCGCTCGATCGAAACGCTATCGCCGATCGGTTCCCCGGGGCATGAAATCGTTCGCTTGGCGAGTGAGAAACGTGTCGATTTGGTGTTGATGGGAGCCACCGGGCATTCCGCGATTGCCCGCGTGTTGTTGGGCAGCGTATCGGACTACGTGGCAACGCACGCCGACTGTTCGACGCTGGTCGTTCGGCCGCTTGGGGATCAAGCCCCCGATCCCAACATCGCCTCGCCGGCGCCGTCACGCATCTTGATCGCGATTAGCAATGCGGAGAGCGACGTCGATTTAGCGGCATGGATTACCCGATTGGGATTTTCCACGACGACCGAAATTCACTTGGTTTATGTTGAGCAAATCCTACATTTTTATGACCAAGAATTGTTCCATCAAGCATCAAAATATCGCCAGGATCTGCAACCCATCGCCATCGAAACAATTGAAAAGATTAAGGCAAAATTGCAGTCACAAGGCTTCACGACTCACGCGAAAACGATCGAGGCGAATCATATCGGACACGGCATCGTGGAATATGCAGAACAGCAAAAATGCGATTTGATCATCACTGGCGATCAGCGTGAGACGCTAATCCAGCGACTGTTTCTCGGCAGCAATTCACGCCATGTGCTCAGACATGCGCATTGCAGTGTGTTGATTTCACGGACAAGTGTCACCGCTTTCACAACTGCTAGCGACCAAGCGGACAAAGTCACTCGCGGATAACATCCCCAGCAATTTTTTCTCCTTGGTCACCGCCAAGTGGTGGAAACCGTCGTCGACCATCTGTTTGGCCGCATCGCACATGGTGGTTTCCGGTTGTACCGACGCCACATTTTCACTCATCACCTCGGTGACTTTGTCGGTGCCAAATCGTCGCTGGATCAACTCGACGGCCCACAAGCAGTCTTCGAAATGCGGATAGTCGCTGTCGAGTAATTGATCGGTCGAAAGGACCACACCAGCAAGGTCACTACGAGTGACGATCCCGATGACGTTTCCCGCCGCATCGACCACGGGGATCGAAGAAACGTTTCCGGTTTTCATCAACTCTAAAACGTCGCGGACCGTCGAATCACGATTGACGGAAGAGATCGATTTCGACATCCAATCGCCCACCGCTTCGTCACAATTGGCGAATTTGGTCATCGCATGCTCCTTGGTTAAAAGGGAATTGAACGGAGTGCGTCTGTAAGAGCGGGGTCACAGCCGACATGAAATCCGCGTTTAAATTCCCACAGTACAGCGAAACGTCATCAGGCAAAGCCCGTACCATCGCCAGCAAAAGCGACTCGCGAATGAGTGTCCTACGACACGCATTGAAAGCTCCAATAAGCCGGCTCAATAAGCCGGCCTGCCGCCACGATGATTCCTCTGGTAAGACGATCGGGCATGACGATCTGGCACGACGCTGTGACGAAGTGCACACTCATCACATCGCTGTGGAATCAAGACTCCCCGAGCCAAAGGGAATGAGTTGATCAACCGAACCGCCTTGCTGGCGAGTAATAGCTCTATTGTACAATGGCGTGATCTCGCATGTTTGCATTTTAGCCTTCGCAATCCCTAAGCGATCGGACTTGGCATTCGCTTTGCGTCGACCCGAGGTGTTGAGTTCCTTTTCGCGGATCGCCTACCGACGAGGCCTGTTTTCGATGAGCCAGAGAAACCTCGACACGATCGGACTCGACAGCGAAGGCTCGCCATTTCTGATTCAGCCGTTGGCGGATCTCGCATCGCTGGAGACGTTCCCCGCTCAGCGGTTACTCTTTCGTGAAGGCGAAGTCCATGCCAAAATCTACTGGATCAAAGAGGGGCGAGTGCGGTTGGAGATGTCAGGAACGCGAGCCGGAGCAAAGGCGATGTTAACCGCCGGCCCCGGTGATTTGTTGGGATGGTCCGCCGTGCTGGGCGATCAACGCATGACCGCCACGGCAGTGGCCACGCTCGAAACCACCTTGATTGCCTTTGATGCGGCAGCGCTTTCTCAGCTTTGCGAACAAAACCACGATATCGGTTACAAGGTGATGTACACGATCGCCAAATCACTTTCGAAGCGATTGGTGGCGACTCGCTTGCAACTACTCGACTTGTTCTACCAACCGCAAGGTACTCCGGAATGACCCAGCCCGCTCAAAACGAAATGTGGTGGTTGCCGCGAGGCGAGTTACAACAACTGATCGATGCATTGCATCGCTGGGGATACCGGGTGGTCGGTCCCACGGTGCGAAACGGTGCAATCATTTACGACACGCTAAACCATGTCGATCAGTTGCCCACGGGATGGACCGACACCCAATCACCCGCCACCTACCAGATTCAAAACACGCATCAGCAGCGGCGATTCTATTTCAACTCGAGCCCCGATTCATGGAAAAAATTCCTTTACCCCGCTCGCCAAGAACTCAGCGGTGCGAAGCTGACCGATGACGGTTGGCAATTTACGGATAAGGTCGAGGATCCCGAGAGTGTTGCGTTGCTCGGCGTACGTGGTTGCGATCTGAGCGCGATTGAAATCCAGGATCGTGTGTTTCTGCGTGGGGAGTTCGTGGATCCGATTTATTTGCGGCGACGCGAATCGGCACTGATCATCGCGGTGCAGTGTTCCACTGCTGCGGCGACATGCTTTTGCACCTCGATGAACAGCGGCCCGAAATGCACGAGCGGATTCGACATCGCTCTCACCGAAACCGAAGCGGGATACTGTGTCGAGACGGGAAGCGAAAGGGGCGCAAGTATCGTTACCGAACTCGCGCTGAACACAGCGGACGCAGCGCAAGCGGAACTTGCCGCTGCCGAGTTAGAAAATGCGAAGCAAGCGATCACAAAACGACTCGACACCACGAATCTACATGACGATCTACTCGACAACCTGGAACACTCGCACTGGGATGAAGTTTCTCGTCGTTGTTTGTCATGTGCCAATTGCACCATGGTTTGCCCGACTTGTTTTTGCTCAACCGTCAATGAAGTCAGCGACTTGAACCAGCGTGATGTAACACGCGTCCGCCAATGGGATTCGTGTTTCAATCTCGACTTCAGCTACACCGCCGGCGGCACGGTACGCAATGACGTTCGCAGCCGCTATCGCCAATGGCTGACACACAAGCTTGCGACTTGGCAAGATCAATTCGACACGATCGGCTGCACTGGCTGCGGACGATGCATCACGTGGTGCCCGGTGGGCATTGATTTGACCGAAGAAATCGCCGCGATTCGCGAACCCCAATCGAAAAACATCGACACGGGTCTGCAGTGAACAATGCGATCAAATGCGGACATTAGTCACCGAGCGGAGGGACGACATTGAGTCTTGCTGAGAGCGCAGCGACGTAGTGAACACGTTCTTCCTCGTGAGCGAATTCGATTGGTCGACGCATCTGAAGATCCGTGAGTGAATCGAATTGATGCCGTTTTAGAAACTCAACCAACCCGTCCAATAGTTTCCCAATCACATCGGGCCCTGAGCGATACAGCTCACTTGTCACCATCGCAACATCGGCTCCTGCCAACAGTACCTTGATCACATCCTCGCTGCTGGCGACTCCACCACTGGCGGCAAGCGACATCGCGGGGCAATGCGAATGGACTCGCATGATCGGATCGATCAATTGGAT
>NZ_JBFHFD010000293.1:0-9969 GCF_041583735.1 Novipirellula sp. | reverse complement strand
ATCCTCGAGCTGTTTCGCAAGCTGAATCTCGAGCACCGGATCACGTTGGTGGTCGTCACTCATGATGCCGAGGTGGCGAAAAGTGCCGATCGCGTGGTCCACATGAAGGACGGCATCATTGCCAGCGATCAAGCCAACGCGTCGGCATATCCGCGAATCGATGCGAAGCCGACGTCCACCTCCGAAGCGGTTTCGCTGGACAATCATGCTGCCGGACAAGTGCTCGCATCCACGATCAATGCAATAGGCGTGTCGCTTTCGTCGCTGCGCACCAATGCGCTGCGTACCGTGCTGACGATGTTAGGCGTGATCATCGGAGTTGCGTCGGTTGTCAACGTGATGGAACTGAGCAGCGGTTCGTCGCGGGCGATCAAAGATACCGTTGCTAGTATGGGGGCGAACATGTTAAACGTTTCGTCCACCTACACGCCTAGTTCAGGCCGTCGGCGTCGCTATGTGCCGCTGACCCCCGACGATGTCGCGCTGTTGCAAGAACAATGTCCCGCCGTTCGGTTGACGGCGCCGATTGTTCATGGGCAAGCTCAATTGGTGTACGGGAACCGTCGTTGTCGGCCCACGTTTGTACTGGGCAGCTCGCCCGATTATCTTCGCGGCCGAAATTGGTCCGAGATGGATATGGGGCAACTCTTCAGCGACGACGCTGTTTTTGACGCCGAAAAAGTGTGTGTGATCGGTCAAACGGTCGCAAGCGATCTGTTTGATGATGAGTATCCGATTGGTAAAGAGATTCGTGCGAACGGTGTTTCGCTTCGCGTGGTTGGCGTGCTGCAGGCCAAAGGCGGCGATGTGATCGGTAACGATCAAGACGACATCATGCTAGCGCCCTGGACCACTTTCAAATACCGCATCAACAGTCGGTCCAATTCCATCAGTCGCATGGCCACGTTTGAAGATCAAATGCCAAAGATGCAATTTGCATCGGTCAAACGATCGACTCGCAACGAACATCTAAGCCAAATCTATGTCCAGGCCTTGACGCCCGAGCATGTTCCGGAGGCACGCGAGCAGATCCGCCAAGTCCTCTCTCGCCGCCATGACGTCGATCCCGACGTCTTTCAAATTCAAGACATCACCGAGGTCTCGAGGGTGACCAAGCAAGTCGTCTCGGGGTTGTCGGCACTTGGATTGATCATCGCAGGTGTTTCGCTATTGGTCGGAGGCGTCGGGATCATGAACATCATGCTCGTCTCGGTCACCGAACGAACGCGAGAGATTGGTCTGCGTATGGCGGTCGGAGCGAATCGCAATGCGATCTTGAGGCAATTTTTGATCGAAGCGACGGTGTTGTGTTTGATCGGCGGGCTGTTTGGGATCGCGCTTGGTCACGCCAGTTCCACGATCATTGGTTGGATGATGGGGTGGCCGAATGAGATGTCGTTTTGGGCTCCGATCGTCGCCGTGGGAGTCGCTGCCAGCGTGGGGATCGTGTTCGGTTATTATCCCGCTCGCAAAGCTTCGATGCTCGATCCGATCGACGCACTTCGTTATGAATAGGTCGTGACGAATCAATCGCAACGAAACGAATCGGTGCTGTCCTCGGCAAATCATGCTGCCCCCCAAACGCTTCATCGGTTTCCATGACACAACCCCGCAGCGATAGCAACGTGTCGCAAGCACCACCCGCGAGTGTCGCCCATCGACGTTTGACTTCGCCCATCACCGTGCGGTGGGCTCATCACCGCAGTGGATGGGGCCACGTTCAGGCCGCGGTGGCCGAGCAACTGCTTCATCCCGAGGGGGAATGTCTCTTTCTTGGCGAACTCGAAGATGCGATGTTTCAGATCGGTCCGTTTCGCAAGCCATGGATCGGAGTCGCTCACCAAACGTTCGAAGCACCGCCACACATGGCTGCGGTGCATGGCGGACGCTCGGACCTTGAATTCCTGTTGAATTACCATCCCAATTTGAGTTTGAGTCTGCCGTATTGCCGAGGGATTTTCACGCTCTCGGAACACGTGGCCACTCAGCTTCGCGATCGCTTGACCGTCCCCATCGAAGTGCTTCGATTGCCGACGGAGTTGGCGGTACCGCAGTTTTCGTTTCAAGCGTACGAAGCCAACCGGCGAAAAACGATCGTCCAGTTGGGGTGTTGGCTGAGACGGTTTTATCCAATCTATGAGTTGCCCATTCGAGGTTTTCGCCGCATCTGGCTAACCGGTGGTGACTTTGATCATCAACATGCGGTCGGGTGTGAAGGCATGCGAAAACGGCGGTTGGTGCGTGTGAAGTGTCCTCCGCGATTATCCAACGAAGCGTTCGACGAACTGCTTTGCAAAAACATCATGTTGGTCGGTTTGTGGCAGGCCAATGCGAACAATTCGATTGTCGAATGCATTGCCCGTGGTACCCCGGTGCTGACGAATCCGCTGCCCGCCGTTCGAGAGTATCTCGGGGACGACTACCCCTTTTACTTCGATGATTTACGGGAAGCTGCGGACAAGTTGCGAAACAATGAACTGATCCGAGAAACCGCCGCGTACCTGCAGCAGCGAAAAGAACATTTGTGGTCCACCGAGACGTTCATCCAGCGGCTGATTCAGTCGGATATCTATACGTCGTTGCTAGGACCCAGCAAAGAGTAACCCCAACTCGTCCTAAATGAAGCAAGTCTTAATCATAATCCTACTCTTAATCTTAATCCCGTCTGCGCAAGCCTCGCTGGACCAGAGACACCCAGAGAAGATTAGGATTAAGAGTAAGAGTATGATTAAGAATCCAATGCAGGCGAACTCGCGTTTTATCCAGATTAAAACTTCCGCTACCCTAACATCCATGCTGGATAAAACATCAAGGCCAAGCACTGGATCTAAGCCGGTCCGCCCACTTCACTGCGATGGGGATTCCAGACCGACTTTGGCTGAGAAAACCTGGAAATCCTCGACGCCGTGATGATCTAAACCGAGGGCCGTGAGCGTTGCATTCAACTCGTCGCCGCTTGCGATTAAACGATCAAAGTCGACGCAGATGATGTCCGCTCGATCAATGCCAACCGGGTTTTGGTACAGGTGGC
The DNA here is from genome assembly GCF_041583735.1 of Novipirellula sp. Classification (NCBI taxonomy): domain Bacteria; kingdom Pseudomonadati; phylum Planctomycetota; class Planctomycetia; order Pirellulales; family Pirellulaceae; genus Novipirellula; species Novipirellula sp. Next base: position 6,938 of record NZ_JBFHFD010000293.1, on the reverse strand, counting down.
GGATGTCGGCACATGATTGTTTGCGGAACCACTCGCCGGCAAGACTATTCGCTCGCTCGGTCGCGACACTCTTACGCCATTTGCGCTCGAGCAACAGGATTCGTAAATCCGGGAAAAGCGATTTCCAAACCAAAGCGGTTGCCGAATTACGAGGGTCCTTCCATCCCCAAGGCTGGTCGCGGTCTTCGGCACCCCAGAACCGTTGCTGGATCGCTGCGACATCGATCGACCGCAGGATCGTGTCGAGATTGGCGGACATTCGTTCGTTGTGCTCGCGAAATTGCATGACTCCCTTTGGCGAATGGGGAAAGTCAATCGTCGAGGACAGGATTTGATTGTTGGCGTCTCGAAAACTTACCGATTCGTGAAACTTGCGATCGTATATCGGACCCGCGTCCGCGCCTAGGAACACACCGCAGTGTCGGAGCATCTTTGCCAATAGACTGGTGCCCGATCCAGGACAACCACAAACGAGGATGGGGTGGTGCTTCATATCAAATCGACCGCTGAGGTGCCATGCAGATGGTCGCGTCGGCGACATAGGGTTGGTAGGCCACCATTTCGACTCGCTGTTGTGGATGCAATCGGTAGGTGATATTTCGCCACTCTGCTTGGCGTGCGAAAATTGCTTTGATCGTCCAGTAGACGTGAGCCACTTGGCAGATCGGAATCAACCAAAAGACTCGCAACGACGTTGCCAATCCCATCGATGCCATTAGGGGCTCATCGCTGCGGCAGCGAATCGCATAACGGACCGCACGCTCGGTGGATCGGAAACCGGCGAACATGACAAGATTGGAAATTAGCATCGACAATCCTATCGACGATGCTGCAATGGCGTTTCCGGTCAACAAGGCGATTACGAAGACGGTCATCGAACTTGCCAATAACGTCAGCATCGCCACCGCGTGAACCACCGTGTTGATGAACGTTTTCTCATAGATCCGAGACCACGTTAACATCCGCGTTACATACCGCCCCGCGAACGCCTGCGTGCATTGATCTCGGTTCACCATGATCAATTGGGGGGCAAAGTAGACTTGTAGTCCGAGTCGATCAAATGCCGGTTTGATCGGTCCATCATCGACGACCGAGGTCGTCCATTTTTCGATCAGCCCGGATCGCTTCAAATCCGCAAGCCGCATCGCACACGTACCCGCCCATGGGTTGGCATTGATCGCCGTCGCTGCAATCGCCCCCGAATTCCAGATGCTGCGTAGCAGCGAGCCGGTGTCGATGCCCCCCGCATCCGAGCTTTCAGGAGCATACCACTGGTTTCCTGTCACGACGCCGATTTGGGGATTCACGAGTGGTCGCACTGCATCACGCAGCCAAGTCGGGTGAGGAACGACGTCGGCGTCGACCAGTACCACCACTTCACCATCGCTGCGGATTTGCTGTGCCGCCTGAACTAAGGAACTGCATTTCAGACTGCAAGTCGACGAGGGCTCCTGCAACTCAAAGATTTTCAAGCGGTCAGCAGTGTCGTCGGTCGATTTCACCTCCATCGCCACTTGCCAAGCTGGATCTTGGCGGCTGTCGATCACCACGATGATCTCAAAGTCATCGTAGGCTTGGCCGAGCAAACCTCGCAGATTCAACATTAACCGTGGGTCACATCCACGCAGCGACATCAGCACCGAAGCTTTGGGGGCGAAGCTGCAATCCGATGTATCATCAGATGTCGCCAACCGTTTGCGAACGATTTGGGCGTCAAAGAACCAAGCCACGGCAAAGTGCACCAGCGACCAGACGACAAGCGTCGATCCGAGCAGTATCGCGAATTGGGTAAAGGAGATCATGCGTTCCAAAGAATGGTCAACGGAGTTTGTTCAATGTCATCGGCTGGGTAGCGGTACGGCGCAAGCCGTCCGGTTGCAGCGAGTAAGACGTTCAAATTCAACCGGGCGGCTTGCGCCGCACCGCTACATGAAAAACTCATTTCGTGCCGATGAAGGTATTTTTTGGGGGGGGCTAGCCGCCCGGTGAGTGATTGTCGTGGATCGCTTTGCAATCCGACGCGTTTGATCGCAGAGCGATCAACGACAATCCGGCCATGTTGCCTAGCAGTCGCGCGAAACGGAACAGGTCCTTACCAAACTGCAACACCCCAAACCGGACCTTGTGGATTGCCGCTTCATCCATTCGCCAATTGGGCGTGCTGCCGGAGATCAGGTTTCGCCCACCGGCGAGTCGTTGGTTTTCGCGGGCTTCGGGGCCGCTGACATAGACCGACATGCGGCCACCGGTGACGTGCGAGTAGCCATGTTTTTGGTGGATCACCGGCGCGGCTTTGCTGATATCCACCACGGGGATTTGTGACGTTTTGCTGTGCCAGACCATCCAATTGTCCCAATTGCCTCGCCCGATCGCAAATGCGGGAATGTCTTGGTACAGATCGGCGGGGAACACGAAATAGTCTTTGCAGACGATCGAAGCGCTGGTCCCATCGGACTCAATGTTTTTGAAATACTCGGCAATCCAATCGTCGTTGGCATGATCGACATCGGCAGGCATTTCGTACTCCGTTCGCTGCCCGATCGCAAGCCAAGACTTCCAATCGGATTGGATCAACCGCTCGGTGGCTTGGACAAATCGATGGTCCAGAATGATGTCGGCGTTGACGAACGCTCGGGCGGCCCCTCGCCCCTCGGACGCGGCGATGCGGAAAACATCATCCAACAGCGGAGTGCCGTGCACGTTTATTTTGCGGGTGTGATGACATTGGAATTTCAGGTGAATGTCGGCTGGAATATCCGAATCCGAAAACAGAATAATCTCAACTTGCGGTTGCAACGCTTGCCAGCTTGCGATTGCGTTGCGTTGGTGCGTGTCCGCTTCACCTTCGAACGGTTTCAGTACCGTGAACAACGTCAGCAGCGGCGCAGCGACGGTGGTCTTGTTCGGTCGCGGTTCGGCAAGGACAGGATTGATCATTTAGGCCCACACCGATGTGATTTTTCGAGACGTGATGGTGGTTCGTTTGATCATGTTGACCATTCGCCGATTGAACCAATGTTGAAAACTTGGATCGGGTTTAGGAGGACGCCAATCCTGCCATGCGGTAGCGGCGAGTCCTTCGAAAAACACTTCACTGCGAGGGTGATTTGATCCCGCTTGCCAAGGTTTGAACTCGGTCGTGAAGTGCACAATCGCGGGGTTGGTTTTCATTTCCAACCACTGTTGGCGATCGATCGGGGCATGGTCCGGCGACGGGTATTCGAACACATGGGCGCCTTGATTCCAGCGAGGCTCAAAACGTCCCCACTGGCCGTGACACAGTACGTTCAGCGCATATTGGTCCCAGCACCACACGTGATTGCGATTGTCACGCAAGATTTTCAGTAACTGCTCGGCCACACTCTCTGCTCGCCAACGCTCGACGTTCAATACCATCACGCCACTGTTGAAATACTCCGCGGCACCGTCCAAACCTAATTGGCGATAGTTTGGGATCGGCCGCCGCGTCGCCATGTAGGGATTGGCAAGTCGGTAATTTGCACAGCCTTTTTTTGCATCGATAAAGGGACACGCGGCGTCGGCAGTGGCAACGCAATAGTGCTGAGCGATCGGCAAATCCCAAAGCCTCGTTATGTCCTCTTTGATGAACAGGTCACAATCCAAATAGATCGCTTTGGTGACATCGCTTGGCACCAATTCCGCAGTGAGCAACCGATAGTAGGCGGTGTGCGAAATGTGATGCGAGATCGAAAGATCAGAAATGGTATCCAGATCGGGCTTGATGGGATGAATTTCGATCGGTTCGCCGGCAAGCGTTTGCTCGAGCAGCGACCAGTTGTCGTCAACGATTTCGCCAGTCAGCAAGAACAGACGAATTTGGACTCCAGCGGCGAGATGACGACAGGCACTTTTTAAGGTCACTGCCAGCGGCATCACGTAGGCATCGTCCGCAGCGCACACCACATCGATCCGTTTCACCTTTGGTGATTCGGGCAATCGATTCTCGGTAAGCGATGCAGAGGACTGGTTCATCGTTTGCTAGGTTGCATCGGTGCCATTGGCTTTGGACTTGGAAACCCATTGCAGGATTTTTTCTCGCGTGCGAACCACTGGCCCCGCAATCGGATGGTTGCGAATGGTGTCAAAGATTTTGTGGGCTTGCCCGAGTTCCAATTGCAATTGTTGGATGGTCGCACGGAGTAATTTGATTTCGCGTTGTGCATCCGCCAATTCGATCGACAACATGCCAGCGTCGTTCTGCGTGGCAGCGGCACGCTCGGGGAAGATCGATTCGGCGCACAGCAGCGGCGTTGGGTTCGCCAGCGGTGGCAACAACGCCGCTGGGAACTGCAGCGGTTGCTGGTGCTCTGCCATGGCGTTTGCATGTTCGCTCATTTTGTCAATCAACATCATCATCCGATCGGTGGCATCGGCATCGTGTTGCAACGAGTCGGCCAGCACCGTGTTCTGATAATGCATTCGCTCGGCGGGTGGATCGCACAATTGCGTGATTGTGTGGTCGAGTTGTCCTTGGCACGTGATTCGCCAAGCCGCGTCGACATACAACGGGCTGTTGGTGTAATCCAAGATTGCGGTGGGTTTGCCGACCAACATCGATTCAAGCTGAGCGGTCGACGGCGTGGTGATGACCGCATCGGAACGTCGTAGCGCAGTGATCAGATCTTCGCCCGTGGTATCCCGAAGCGAATTCTCGACTCCTACGATACGGTCCATTCCTCCCGTCAATCGCCAAATCAATTCGATCGGCCGGTTGCACACCGCAGCGGTGGTGTCGGCCCAAGCTTTGACATCGATTAGTGACTGAGCGATCTGGTGATGTTGTGCTTCGGTGAAGCCTGGCCATTTGGCCGTCATGACCAACAGACGCAGCGGTTGGTCTGGTCGAGATTCCCGCGGGGCCGTATCCGCTGGCGTGGCTTCGAGGCGAAGATGATCCAGCCGCGGAATTCCGACGACTTCCACTTTTTCGGTGTTGCCCCACGCGGCCAGCGTTCGTGCTTGCGAGGCTCCGATACATGCCACCTTGTGACACAGAACGGGCCGCATTGTCCACGGGCAAGCCGGTTCGGTTTCGCGGTTCTGCCAAGCGTTTCGCCACTCCAAGATGCCGTCGATCGCATACAGCGTGGCCACGTTTCGGCGTTTCAGTTCATGGATGGCACTGCGGAACCGGTCAAAGTGTTCCGAAAAGAAAATGGCCAAGTCACCGGGCCGGGCCTCGTTTGTCACCACGTCAGGCGGTGTGATGCGAATCGGCATTCGTTGCTGCAGCGGCCGCGCGTGATGCGCTACTTCCGATTCGGTTCCCACATAAAAGATTGTTCCCGTTGCCACCGCAGGGCCCGTCCGTGAGGTTTAGCGTCGCGTCTTGATCGAGATTCACTGCCAATCAAGTCGTTTTGATCCTGCAACTATCGCCTATCAAGCAAAACTGATCAAGTAGGACGCGATTGACTCGATCATCGCCGCAGCCAGGCTAGCAGGTCCGCATAGACCGAATCCTCACTGAGTTCGCTCTCTCGGACTCGGCGAACTCGCTTCGTCAGTTCGCCTCGCAAATCGTGATCGTGGATCAATCGAATCACCGCCTCGGTAAAGCCGTTTGCATCGTCAACGACGATCATGCTATCGATAGCGGCAGCGGACAAACCGTGCGTGTTGTGCGAATGGGTCACCAGCGGCTTACCGAAACTGAGCGATTCGATCGACTTGATTTTGATCCCGCTGCCAAAGCGAACCGGATTGATCGCAAAATCAATCTGACCATAAAAGTCATCGAGATTGGGCAGAAAGCCACGAAGCCGCACCCCAGGGTGATCGGCAAACCGTTGGCGACGCAGACCCTGGTTCACCGATCCTGCGATCACCAATTCGGCGGCGGTGCGGCGGTGGATCTCGGGCCAACAATGTTGCAAGAACCAAGCGATTCCATCCACATTGGCAGCGTTGTCGGATCCAATGAACCCGATTCGAGGCGGCATGGATTCGCCATGTTGGTGCGAGTCGACCTGCAGTGCGTCGGCGGATAGCTCGGTTTGATGTCCGACGATAACAACGTCGCTGTGGGGGGCCATCGAGCGAATGGTTTCGGCTTCCTCGGTTTGAGCTGCGATGATCAAGTCAAACTTGGCCATCGCCGCCGATTCCTCTTCCTTCGAGATCGCGATCCAGTGGTCCTCGTCGTAAGTGGCAAATTGTTGTTGGCGAACATGAAGCAGGTCATGTGTATCGACCAGGGCTTGAAAACGTCGCCGTCCGACGGGAAAGTCATCGAGCAGGTTGGCCCAAATCACATAGTTGCACAAGACAAAATCGGGCCGCAACGATTTCACCAGCGACTTGAATTGGGTGGGGGCCAATGGCCAACGATAGGTTTCCAGCGTTGCAGGGTTTCGTGCCGATGGATCCTGGGTCTCGACCGACGGATCTGGTTGGGAAAGCGATGCAAAGGCACGCTGCAGCGTGCGTGAGAATCGATCTCGAAGTCGTGTTCCCTGGGGATGGAACTTTACGATTGGCAGCTCAAGTTGGCAGCAGATCGCTTCGTCGGAATGAGTCATTTCGACCAAATAGAAAACCGTCACTTGGAAGCCGTTTCGCCGCAGGCATTGCACCAGCGACCAGCTTCGCTGATGCGCCCCGTTCTCACGCCGCCAAAACGGTTGGTCGGTAACAAAGAGGATTGTTTTCATCCGAGAATAATGGGGATTGCCCGAGGCCAGCGAAGCCAACGGGCCGTCGCATCCGGGCCGCATGGTTGCTGTAAAAAATGGAAGACGATACGCTGCTACGCAGGTAGGTTAGAGTCTTTCGATAGGTTCGTCGTGTTGACCGACGCTATGAAGCATCTTCTCGTAGCTACCTTCGCCAGAAGGTGGGGATGCGAATAGGATGGCAACCATCCACGCTCTGGCGAGCGTAGCTACAAAACGCAAATGCCGTAGTTTGCCACTTTT